>NZ_JBSRTQ010000178.1:0-7852 GCF_055129145.1 Albimonas sp.
CCCGAGACGGGGCCGTCAGCGGGCCGGCGCCCCGCGCCGCGAGCCTGACGGCGACGCCCTTGGGCCGGCCGTCGCGGCGCCCGGGCCAACCCGGCCCGCAAACGCGAACGGGACGCCGAAGCGCCCCGTTGAAACAATCGCACCGCCCGAAACCCGGCCGCCTCGCAGAGGTCAGCCGCCTCGCAGAGCTCAGGCGGCGCCGGCGCCCGAGGCGACGCCCAGCGGCTGCGGCTCCACGCCGATGGCCCGGCAGACGTCATAGGGCAGGTCGGGATTGTTGAGCGTGTAGAAGTGGATATGCTCCACCCCCTCGGCCCGCAGCCCGTCGCACTGCTCGGCGCAAAGGGCGCGGCTGAGCGTCTCGGTCATGCCCTGCTCGTCGGCGTTCTCATAGGCCGCGACCAGCCAGTCCGGCACGCTCGCCCCGCAGCCGGCGGCGAAGCGGCGCATCTTGGCGAAGTTTTCGATCGGCAGGATCCCCGGCTGAATCGGCGCGGTGATCCCCGCTTTCGCCGCCGCATCGCGGAAGCGCAGAAACATCTCGTTGTCGAAGAAGAACTGGGTCAGCGCGCCGTCGGCGCCCGCATCGAGCTTGCGCTTGAGGTTGTCGAGATCCGCCGCGAGATCCGCGGAATCCGGATGCCGCTCCGGATAGGCCGCGACCGAGATCCGCTCATGCCCCGCAGCGCGCAGTCCCGCCACCAGCTCGGCCGCGTTGCGGAAACCGTCGGGATGCGGCTCGAACCGCTCGACCCCCTTGGGCGGGTCGCCGCGCAGCGCGACCACGCGCAGCGCGCCCAGCTTGCGGTATCCGTCGGCCTCGGCCAGCGTCTCCGCCCGGCTCGCGCCCACGCAGGTCAGATGGCCCGCCACCTGCAGGCGCGCCCGCTCCAGGATCGCCTGGATCGCCATGCGGGTCCGGTCGCGCGTGGTGCCCCCGGCCCCGTAGGTGACCGAGACGAATTCCGGCGCCAGCGGCGCCAGCCGTTCGACCGAGCGCCACAGCCGCAGCGCGCCGTTGGGCGTGGCGGGGGGGAAGAACTCGAACGAGATGGTCAGGCGGCGGGCGGTCGGTTCCGTCACGGGGGGTCTCTCCACGAATGACGACGCAAGGCGCACCGCCCCGGAACGAGGGGAGGACGCCCGCATCGCCCCTCTCATACGATCTTGTTCGCGACGCTTCAACGAGGCTTTGCGGCGCCTTTTATGCAGGTCGTCTTGCGCAGGTCGTCTCGGCGGCCGCGGCGCGGGCGGCGTCGGTTCCGAACCGCGTCAGGGTCGACGACCCGTTCGAGGATGCCGAGGGCGAGGAGGGCGCCGCCGCCGGCGCCGAAGGCGGGCGGACCGTCGCGGCCCTGGATGCGGCTCCCTCCGGCGAGCCGACCCTCGGCCTCGGCCTCGCCCCGCTGCCGGGTCCGGCGCCCGCCACGGGCGAATCGCACGGGCCTGGCCGGCGCGCCTCCGCCGACCGATCCGGCGCGATGCGCCCCGGCAAGGGCGGACGCCCGCGTTTCAGGGCCCGCCGCCCCCCTCCGCACCGCGGTCGGCCCCCCCCTTCCGCCGTGCCGTCACCCCTCCGCCCGCCCCCGCCGCGGGACGATGTCGCGTTTTTCACGCATGCCGTCGCTCCCATCATGCGCGCGCGCCCCGCGAGGGCGTATCCGGGACCTCGAGGCGGGGCGGTTCCGGAGCCGGAAGTCCCCGCCGCAAGGAGACGGATTTGGCGCAGATCACGGTGGTTTGGTGGCGGGACATTCCCGCCCAGGTGATCGCGGGCAAGGGCCGGCGAGGCGGCGCGAAGCGGCAGCTGCCCGAGCGGTTCGAGCAGGCGATAGACCGCTGCGCGATGAAGGTGGGGGCGAAGGATTCCGACGCCTACCTGGCCGAGTGGCGGCGCGCCGCGCCCTACACGGTCGAGGCCGAGGACGACGAGGCCGCTGCGGATGCCGAGGCCGCGCGCCTCGACGCCGAATACGGGCCGGAGAAGATCAAGGCGCTGATCGCCAATGACGGCCGCGAGCCGGGCGACGGGGCGGGGAACGCGTAACGGGAACAGAGCGGGGCGGCGGGCGAGCGTCGCCCGACCCCGCGCCACGGAGGGCCGGACATGTCACGGGTGATCGACTTCCTCTCGCGCCGGCGCGCCGCCGCCGCTCCCTCCGCCAGCCCGTCCGACGCGGCCGGCTTCCTGCGCGGCTTCTCCCTCGAGGTGATGCCGCGCACCGCCGCGAAGATCGAACGCTTCGCCGACCTGCTCCCCGCCGGAACCCGGGTCTGCATCGCCCATATCGACGGAACGCCGATCGAGGATATGGTCGCGACCGCCCGGCGCATCGCCGCCGAGGGGTTCGAGGTCATGCCCCATTTCGCCGCCCGCTCGATCCCCGACCGGGCGACGCTCGCCGACTGGATTGACCGCTATCAAGGCGAGGCGGGCGTGCGCTCGGCCCTGCTGCTCGGGGGCGGGATCTCGGCCCCGCGGGGCGAATTCCACAGCTCGATGCAGCTGATGGACACCGGCCTCTTCGACCGCGCCGGCTTCGCCCGCCTGCATGTCGCCGGCCACCCCGAGGGCAACGCCGACATCGACCCCGACGGCTCCGACAAGAACCTGATGGCGGCGCTGCGCTGGAAGCAGGCTTTCGCGGAGCGGACCGATGCGCGCATGGCGCTCGTCACCCAGTTCGTGTTCGACGCAGGCCCGGTGGTCGCCTGGGCGGGCCGCCTTCGGGCCGCGGGGGTGGACCTGCCGATCCATGTGGGCGTGGCGGGGCCGGCCAAGCTGCAAACCCTCATAAAATTCGCGCTGGCCTGCGGGGTCGGCCCCTCGGTCAAGGTCCTGCAGCGGCGCGCCGCCGACCTGACCCGGCTCGCCCTGCCCTTCACCCCCGACGAGGTTCTGGCCGATCTCGCCGCCGCCCGCGCCGCCGATCCGGGCCTCCGGATCGAGCAGGTGCATTTCTTCCCGCTGGGCGGCATCGACAAGACCGCCGAATACGCCTCCGCCAGGGTCGAGGCCGGCGCCGCGCTCTACGCCTGACCGCTGCGCAGCCCTGACAAGCCGCATCCTCCATGATAACCGGACGTCCGACAGCCGGGCGTCCGTTCCGGCCGGCCCGACCGCCTCAGAAGGATCGCAGCGCCCATGACCCGCACCGTCGTCGAATCCCAGTCGAAAACCGTCGTCATCGGCTTCGACGAGCCGTTCTGCGTCATCGGCGAGCGCATCAATCCCACCGGCCGCAAGAAGCTGGCCGCCGAGCTGGAGATGGATGATTTCTCGACGGTCGAAAAGGACGCGCTGGAGCAGGTCGCCTGCGGGGCGATGCTGCTCGACATCAATTCGGGCGCCGTCTTCACCAACAAGATGGCCGCGGACCCGCGCTACGCCGACAACAACTTCGTCGAGCCGATGCTGATGAAGGCGTTGATCGAGCGGGTGCAGGCCATCGTCGACGTGCCGATGTGCATCGACAGCTCGGTCCCCGGCGCGCTGCTGGCGGGGCTGGAGGCGGCGAAGGGCCGGCCGCTGCTGAATTCGGTGACCGGGGAGGAGGAGCGGATGGAGATCGTCCTGCCGCTCGTGAAAAAGTTCAATGTGCCGGTGGTGGCGATCTCCAACGACGACACCGGGATCTCCGAGGATCCCGAGGTGCGCTTCGCGGTGGCGAAGAAGATCGTGGAGCGTGCGGCGGATCACGGCATTCCCGCCTGCGACATCGTGGTGGACCCGCTGGTGATGCCGATCGGGGCGATGGCGACGGCGGGGCGGCAGGTGTTCGCGCTGGTGCGCCGTCTGCGCGACGAGCTTGGGGTGAACACCACCTGCGGGGCGTCGAACGTGTCCTTCGGGCTGCCCAACCGCCACGGGATCAACGCGGCCTTCCTGCCGATGGCGATCACGGCCGGAATGACCTCGGCGATCATGAACCCGGTGCGGCCGCAGGAGATGAACGCGATCCGGGCCGCGAACATGCTGATGAACAACGACCCCCATGGCGCCGCCTGGATCCGCGCCAACCGCGAGCAGACCCCCGAGGGCGAGCCCGAAGCCGGCGCCCGCGGCGCCCGGGAGGGCCGTCGCCGCCGTCGCAGCTGAGGGCGCGGGGGCGAAAGCGCGTCGGAGGGGGGGGCGCTCCCTGAACCGCAGATGACGTTGCGCGGCCCGGCCGGGTTCGCCTAGGCTTCTCCCGTTCGCGGGGGGAGTTTTGGGTTGGACCATCCGATTGCGCTGAAGAACGGTTTTCTGGGCTTCGCGGTCGGGATCGGCGCGTTCGCCGTCACCATCAATCAGCTGGATCCGACCGCTTGGTGGCTTGCCTGGTGGATCGGCATGGCTGCGCTCGTCGCCATCGCCTGGGAAGCCTCCGAAGCCGTCCGCCAGCCCGACGCCGACCGGGTCGCCATCGCTCGCCTTCTGACGCGGATCGTGGCCGCCCCGACCTGGCACGGGGCCTACGATCAGTTCCGACGGACGCTGCTGGCGCGGCTCGACCGCTGGTTCGGACCACGGCTCCTGAGCCTGCAGGCCTTCGTCGCCTGTCTGCTCATCGCCTTCTTCTATCCGCTGATCGCGTTCTTCGTCGCCTGGGCCGGCGGGGCGGTGACGGCGATGCTGATCCGGCTCGCCTTCGTCTCCCACCACGCGCAGGGCCTGCTGGCGACCGCGAAGGACGACCTGACCGTGACCGAGCGGCTGGAGGTCTGGGCCCGGCTCGCCGCGCCGCCCGCCTTGCTGTGGAGCCTGACCCTCGCGCTCGCCTGGGGCGCCTCGCGGAGCGGCGCGGCCGCGACGGGCCTGTCGGAGGGGATCAAGGCCCTGCTCTGGGGCGCGGCGGAGGTCGGGGCCGGGCTGGGCGCCGGGATGGCCGGGCTTCTTTCGGGGCGCTGAGCGGCGCGCCCGGACCGGAGGCGCCGGGCGGGCGGCTGCGTCGGGCGGGACGCGCCGGCCTCGTCCTCCGGGCCGCGTGATCGCGCCGATCACGCGGCGTGATCGCTCCGCGCACAAGCCGTCGCTTGCCAGCCGGCCTTCCGCCCGGCTACCAGAACCGCATGGTCACCGCCACCGAACCCCCCGCCCCCGCCGGCCCCGCCGCCGCCGACCGTCGCGCCCGGCGCAACGTCGTGGTGCTGGTCATCGCCCAGGCCACGCTCGGCGCGCAGATGCCGGTCAACTTCGTGCTCGGCGGGCTCGCCGGACAGATGCTGACCCCCATCCCCTGCCTCGCCACCCTGCCGATCTCCCTGATCGTGCTCGGCTCGATGCTGGCCGCGCCCAATGTCTCGGCGGTGATGGGGCGCTACGGGCGGCGCGCGGGCTTTCTGCTCGGGGCCGCGGGGGGGGCGGTCGGCGCGACGCTCTGCGTCGCCGCGCTCTATCTCAATTCGTTCTGGCTGTTCCTCGCCGGCGCCTTCTGCACTGGCATCTACATGTCGGCGCATGGCTTCTATCGCTTCGCGGCGACGGACGGGGCGTCGGACGCGTTCCGGCCCAAGGCGATCTCCTGGGTGATGGCGGGCGGGCTGATCTCGGCGGTGCTCGGGCCGCAGATGGTGAAGCTGACCGCCGACGCGCTGGCGCCCGTGCCCTTCGCGGGGGCTTACGCCTTCGTCATCGCGCTGAATCTGGTTGCGTCCTCGGTGTTCTGGTTCCTCGATTCGCCCAAACCCGCCCGCCCGCAGCCCGGCGACGCGCGCGGCCGGTCCATCGGCCAGCTGCTGCGCACGCCGCGCATCGCGGTGGCGATGATCTGCGGCATGGTCTCCTACGCGCTGATGAACCTGGTGATGACCTCGACGCCGCTGGCCGTGGTCGGCTGCGGCTTCGCCAAGAACGACGCCGCCGACATCGTGATGGTGCATGTGCTGGCGATGTTCCTGCCGAGCTTCTTCA
Source organism: Albimonas sp. (assembly GCF_055129145.1). Classification (NCBI taxonomy): domain Bacteria; kingdom Pseudomonadati; phylum Pseudomonadota; class Alphaproteobacteria; order Rhodobacterales; family Paracoccaceae; genus Albimonas; species Albimonas sp. The sequence goes on from NZ_JBSRTQ010000178.1 coordinate 5,894, forward strand.
CCGGCCACATCATCAACCGCTTCGGGGTGGAGAAGGTGATCGCCACCGGGCTGGCGATCCTCGCGGCCGCCGGCATGGTGGCGCTGGCGGGCGTCGACCTGATGAACTTCTACGGGGCGCTGTTCCTGCTCGGGATCGGGTGGAATTTCGGCTATATCGGCGCGACGGCGATGCTGACCGGGGCGCACAGCACGGCCGAGCGCAGCCGGGTCCAGGGCATGAACGACTTCGCGGTGTTCGGGCTGGTGACGGTGGCTTCGGTGAGCTCCGGCGGACTGATGAACTGCTGGGGCGGCGATCCGCAGACCGGCTGGGCGGCGGTGAACTGGGCGATGATCCCGTTCCTGAGCCTCGCCGGCGGCGCGCTGATCTGGTTCGCGCTGCGCAAGCCCGAGGCGGCCTGAGCCGGTCCATCCCGACCTGCACCGGGCCCCGACCTGCACCGGGCAACGAAAAAGGCCCCGCCATCGCGCGGGGCCTTCCGATTTCGGCTCGGCCGGCGGCGCCCGAAGGCGCCCGATCACGGCCCCGTCGAGGGCGGGAGGCTGCTGCCGCCGTTGGTGCTGTTGGCCGCGTTTTCGGCCAGCGAGGCGCCGGCGTTGGCGAGGTTGCCGAACACCTGCTGCAGAATGGTCATCTCGCGCCCGAAGGTCGGCGTGGTCCGGGTCACCAGATTGATGACGCGGCCGTCCTCCAGCCCGAACACGTCGGCGGAGGCGAGCATGCCCGCATCGTCGAAGCGCACCGCGACGATGCGGCGGTCGGTCACTTCGGGGGCGTTGTAGGCCAGCGTCTCGACCCGGGAGGACACGTAGTACCAGGCGTCGTTGCGCATCACCCCGGCGGTGGAGGGCCGGCCGATCTTGGCGGTGACGGTCGCCGCGCTGTCGACGCCGGGTTCGAGCATGGCGAGCTGCGCCTCGGCCGGCGCGTAGCCGTGCACGCGCACCGTCGGCTCGCAGGCGCCGAGCGCCAGCAGCGCCGCCGCCGCGACCGCCAGCGCCGCGGCGCGCGGCCCGGAGGCGCCGCAGGACGGCTTGCCGGTCCGTTGGCGGGACGGCCCCGTGCAAAAGGGCGAAGCCCCCGTCGATCCGCCCGCCGTCGATCCGCCTGTCATGGCCCTGGTGGAGGTCACGCGCATTCCCCGTCTCTCCCGGTCCATCACCGCTCCCGGATCATCGCGGCCGGTCCCGTCGGGGCCGGCCATTCCGCGCTCCGGCGCCGTCTCGGCCCCCGTTCCGCCTCGCATCGCGGCGACGCGGGGGGCCGGGCGCGCCAAGGTCGCCGCTTGCAGGCCTTGCCTAGCGCGCGCATGTTCGCAGTTCAAGCGGCCCAGCCGCCCGGGACCGGCGTCAGGCCGCGCGCCGGGCGGCGCGCGGCCTGCCTCGAGACCCTGAAAGGGCGCGGCCCCCGGGCACGCCCGCCCCTGCGACGCGCACCGCGCGAAGGAGACAAGCGCCATGACACGCTCCGCCGCCGCCGCCACGGCGCCCGAATTCTCACGGCCGATCCGGGTCCGGGAACTGCCGCCCAACGGCGAGTCCCTGCAGGCCAAGGCCGGGGCGGAGGAGCGCGCGGCGCTCGCCCGCCGCTTCGGCGTGAAGACGGTGGAACGCTTCGCCTTTCGCGGCGAGGTGCGCCCGGAGGCCGACGGCTGGCGCGTGAAGGGCGAGGTGCGCGCCCGCGTGGTGCAGCCCTGCGTGGTGACGCTGGTGGACGTGGCGCAGGAGCTGGCGGAGCCGTTCTCGCGCCTCTACCTGCCCGGCGTGGCCGAGCCGGACCAGATCGACATCGACCCCGGCGAGGACGACGACCCGCCCGAGCCGCTGGGCCATCGCATCGATCCCGGCGAAGTGGCGGCGGAGGCGGCGGCGCTGGCCATCGACCCCTATCCGCGCGCTCCGGGGGCGAACCTCGCGGATGTGGCGCCGGCGACGGGCGACGAGGACGACGCCGCCG
>NZ_JBSRTQ010000179.1:0-7638 GCF_055129145.1 Albimonas sp.
CGGGCGAGGCGATCCCTGCATGGTCCAGCGCGTCGCGGATCGCGCCCCCGCGCTCCGCGACCGGTCCGCTCCGCCGCCCGTCCGCTCCTCTCACAGCTCCCGCCCCGCCCAATCCCCGCCTTCCCCGAATCCCCGCCGTCGCCCTCCCGCCCCGTCCGAACCCGCGCCGCCGGCCGCCCTGCCGCGCGGGCGCCTCGCCGCCCCACGCGCCCCGCCCGTCGCGCGGCTCCCTCCCCCGCCCCCCCGCGCGACGCTTTTCCCCTTGGCGCCCGCCCGCGCCCGTCGCAGCGTGGCCCCATGGCCAAGCCCTTCAAGAAATACCTTCCCCGCTCGCTCTTCGGCCGCGCCCTGCTGATCCTGCTCGCCCCGATCATCCTCCTGCAGGGGGTCGTCGCCGGCCTCTTCATCCAGCGCCACTACGCCGGGGTGACCGAGCAGATGACCGGCGCCGTCGCGCTCGAGCTCAACTACGCCGTCGCCGCGGTGGACGAGGCCCCGGACATCGAATCCGCCCGCGCCGGGCTCGAGCGTCTCGCCCGCCCGCTCGGCCTGACGCTCGCGCTGGATGCGGGGCGCGAGGTCTCGCCCGAGCGGATCCGGCGCTTCTACGACGTTTCGGGCAACGCGCTCGCCGAGACGCTGCGCGCCAACATCCCCCGGCCGATGGCCATCGACCTCGTGCGCTACGACCGCGATGTGGAGGTCAAGATCCAGACCGAAAAGGGGGTGGTGCGCGCCCTGATCCCGCGCAAGCGCACCATCGCCTCCAACCCGCATATCCTGCTGGTCTGGATGGTCGCCACCGCCGCCCTGCTGGCGGTCGTCGCGGTGATCTTCCTGCGCAACCAGGTGCGCCCCATCCGCCAGCTCGCCGCCGCCGCCGAGGATTTCGGCCGCGGCCGCTCCGCTCCGTTCCGCCCCGCCGGCGCCGACGAGATCCGCCGCGCCGGCGCCGCCTTTCTCGACATGCGCCGCCGGGTCGAACGGGCGATGGAGCAGCGCGCCAACATGCTCTACGGCGTCTCCCACGACCTGCGCACGCCGCTGACCCGGATGAAGCTGGCGCTGGCCTTCATGGAGGACCAGCCCGAAGCCGAAGAGCTGAAGCGCGACGTCGACGAGATGGAGCGGATGCTGGCCGCCTTCCTCGACTACGCCCGCGGCGGGGCCGGCGAGCAGGCGACCGAGGCCGATCCCGCCGCCCTCCTCGAAACCGCCGCCGAGGCCGCCCGGCGCGGCGGCGGCGAGGTCGTCACCCGCCTCGCCCCCGACAGCCTCCGCCCCGCGCCCATCATGGTGCGCGAGGGCGCGCTGCGCCGGGCGCTGGGCAACCTGCTGGAGAACGCCTGCCGCTACGGGACGCGGGCCGAGGCGACGCTGCGGGTCGGGCGGCTTTACGTCGAATGGGCGGTGGAGGATGACGGCCCCGGCATCCCCGACGACCGGCGCGAGGCCGCCTTCCGCCCCTTCACCCGGCTCGACGCGGCGCGCAACCAGGACAAGGGCGGCGGCGTGGGTCTTGGGCTCGCCATCGCGCTCGACATCGCGCGCGCCCATGGCGGGGCGATCACGCTGGAGCGGTCGGAGCGGCTGGGCGGATTGCGGGCGGTGCTGCGGCTGCCGCGCTGAGCGAAGCCCGTCGCCCGGCGCCCCGTGACCGCCTTGCCTTGACCGCCTTGCCCTAGCCGCCTCCCCGTGATCCCGTTCCCCATGATCCAGCCCGAGTGATCCAGCCCGCGTGGCCCGCCGCGGGCGGACCCGCGCCCGCGCCGATCTCGTCGGCCGCTTGTTCGACGCGCCGCCCGCATTCATGGCTTCGGATGCGGGAACGCCCACTTGTGCGCAGGCGCGCGCCCCCTATGCTCGCGCGGACATCGCGGCAACGGGGCGGGACAGGGTGAGCGCGGACCAACCGCAGATCGCGCGGACGCAGGACAGGTTCGCCGGACGCACCGTCTGGGGCGACCTCGCGGCCGGCGGGACGCTGGCGCTGATGTCCATCGCCTATGCGCTGTCGTTCAGCGCGCTGGTCTTCGCCGGCCCGATGGCCGAGCTCGCCCGGGCCGGGGTGGCGGCGGCGGCGCTCTCCTCGGGCATCGCCTGCCTCGCCTTCGCCGCCCTCTCCTCCAACCCCCGCGTGGTCGGCGGCCCGGACACGCCGGTGATCGCCGTCGCCGCGGCGCTCGCGGCCGGGGTGGCGGCGCAGGGCGCGGCGGATGCGGCGCAGGCCGTCTCCAACGCCATCGCGGCGCTGGTGCTGGCGGCGATGTTCACCGCGCTCTGCCTCGGCGCGGTGGGGGCGTGGCGGCTGGCGGGCTGGCTGCGCTTCGTGCCCTATCCGGTGACCGCGGGCTTCCTCGCCTCCTCCGGCGCGCTGCTGGCGGGGGGCGGCGTGGCGCTCGCCGCCGGGCTGCAGCGCGGGCCCGCCTTCGACGCGGCGCTCAGCCTCTCGCTGCCGCCCCCCGCCCTCGCCGCCGCCGGGGTCGCCTGCGTGATCGCCGTGGCGCGCCGGCTCACCGGCTCGGCGCTCACCGCCCCGGTGCTGGTGCTCGCCGCTGGCGCCGCCGTGTCGGGCGCGGCCGGCCTCGACCTCGTCCCGATCGAGACCCTGCGCGCCGGCGGCTGGCTGCCCGCCGCGATCGCGCCCGGCGGGGCGCTGCTGCCGGCGATGGTGTTCTTCGACCGCCCGCCCGACCTCTCCGCCCTCGCCCCCTTCGCGCCCGAGATCGTCGCCGTCGCCCTCGTCGCCGGCATGGCCCTGATGCTCAACGCCGCGGCGCTGGAGGCGCAGATCGACGCCTCCCTCGACCTCGACCGGGAATTCCTCGCCTCCGCCGCCGCCAACGCCGCCGCCTCGACCTTCGGGGGGTTGGTGTCCAACCTCTCGCTCGGCCGCTCCGCCGCCAATGTCGAGATGGGGGCGCGGGGCCGCCTCGCCGCCGTCGTCGCCGGGCTGATCTGCGTGGCCTTCGCCGCCGGCGGGCCCAGCGTGGCGGCCTATGTGCCGATGCCCGCGCTGGGCGGCATGCTGATCTACATGGGCTGCGGCATGCTGCGGCAATGGCTGTGGCGCGGCGCGCTGCACCTGTCGCGGGGCGAGGCGGCGCTGGCCCTGACCATCTTCGCCGTCATCGTCGCCTACGGCTATCTGGAGGGGGTGGCGCTGGGCGTCACCGCCTCCTGCGTCAGCTTCGCGCTCGCCTGCGCCCGGGCCCCCGCCGTGCGCCAGCGCCTGACCCGCGCCGATTACGCGAGCTTCGTCGATCGCCCGGCGGAGGACGAGGCCGCCCTGCGCGCCGCGGGCGGGCGCATCCGCATCTTCCGCCTGCAGGGCTTCCTGTTCTTCGGCGTCGCCTCGCGCCTGGTGGAGGAGGCCCGCGCCGCGGCCGAGGCCGAGGCCCGCGCCCATCCCCCCGGCGTCGCGACCGGGCATGCGGTGGCGCTCGACTTCCACGCGGTCACCGGGGTCGATTCCACCGCCCGCGCCGCGTTCGAGCGTCTGCGCAAGCAGCTCGCCGCCTCCGGCGCGCTGCTGGTGCTCACCGGGCTCGAGCCGGGCGGCCGCCGCGCCCGCGCGCTCGGGGTGGAAGGGGAGTTGACCTTCCCCACTCTCGAACAGGGGCTGGAGCTGTGCGAGGACCATCTTCTCGCCGCGCTGGGCGGCGCCGCCGGCCCGGTCCCCTCCATCGCGCAATGGCTGGCGGAGGCGCTGGACGACCATGCCGGTCCCGCCCCGCGTCCGGCCTTCCGCATCGCCGCGATCCTGCGCCGCCGCGATCTGGCGGCGGGCGAGGCGCTGTGCCGGCAGGGCGAGCCCGCCGAGGCGCTCTATTTCATCGTCGGCGGGCGGGTCTCGATCTATCTCGAGGCGCCGGAGGCGGCGCGGAGGCGGCTGCGCTCGGCGCTGGGGCGCACGGTGATCGGCGAGATCGGCTTCTTCACCGGCGCCGCCCGCTCGGCTTCCGTGATCGCGGACCGGGAGACCGAGGTCTGGGCGCTGGACGCCGACGCCTTCGCCCGGCTCAAGACCGACGATCCCGCCGCGGCGATGGCGTTGCAGGAACTGGTGATCCGCATCCTCGCCGACCGCCTGACCTTCGCCAACCGGGAGGTCGCGGCCCTGCAATAGCCGCGGCCCGGCCCCGATCAGCCCGGCCCCTGTCAGTCGCGCGCGACGGCGCCTCAGCCCGCTGCCTTCTCAACCGTCGGCGAACGCATGACGAGGGAAACGTCGCTGCGCCCCGGCGCCCGGCGCCGCCCGGCGCCCCCGTCCCAGCGCCGCGCGGGCGCCCCGCCCCGACCCGCGGGCCGGCCGTCGCGCGGCTCCCGCAGCCGGGGCCCTGGCGCCTACATCACCTCCAGATACCGCGCGAGCTCGGAGGGCGGCACTTCCCGCTCCACGACCGACAGCTCCCGCGCGGCGTTGTCGATCAGCAGGCTGACCAGCGGCTGGCCCAACGTCTCGACCAGGAAGGTCGAGGCCGCCGCCGCCTCCATCGCCTCGCGCAGCGTGGCGGGCAGCGGCCGGCGGTTCTCCAGCGCGTAGGCGTCGCCCTCCGTGGGGCGTGTCGGCTCGATCTCCTCCGCGATGCCGCGCAGGCCCGAGGCGAGCTGAACCGCCATCAGCAGATAGGGATTGCAGTCCGCCGCCGCCTCCCGGCTTTCCATCCGCACCGTCGGGTCGTCCTCCGCCCCTTCGCCCTCGATCACCCTGAGCGCGACGGTGCGGTTGTCCACGCCCCAGCTCGCGTTCATCGGGGCGTAGGAATAGTTCATCCGCCGCCGATAGGCGTTCGGGTGGGTCGACCCCACGATCGAGCTCTCCCGCATCGCCGCCTGCAGCCCGCCGAGGAACCAGCGCCCGGTCTCCGACAGCCCGCCCTCGTCGGCGAAGGCGTTCTCCCCGTCGCGCCACAGCGAATGATGCACATGGAACCCGTTGCCCGACCGGTCATGGAACGGCTTCGCCATGAACGACGCCACCAGCCCGTGCGGCCGCACGATCTGCTTGACCATGCCGCGCAGCAGCAGCGTGTGGTCCGCCGCCTCCAGAATCGGGGCGTGGCGCAGGTTCACCTCGACCTGACCGGCGGCGAATTCGGGGTTGGACTGCTCCACCGGCACGCCCATTTCCGCGAGATGCCGCCGGATCGGGCCCAGCACCGGCTCCAGCTCCGCCGCCCTTCCCAATCCGTAGCATTCGGGCCGGTTCTCCCGCGGGCGAAGCGTCTTGTCGTCGAGCAGGTAGAACTCCAGCTCGCCGGCCGCGCGCGGTTCGAATCCCATCTCGCGGGCTTTCGCCACGGCGCGCAGCAGCGGCTGGCGGGGGTCGATGGGGATCGGGGACCCGTCCTTCTCCCGCGCCTGGCCGAGGCAGAGCCACACTCCCTCCTCCCATGGCACGGGGCGCAGCGGTCCGCGCGGCACGATGGTCAGGTCCGGAAACCCGCCCTCCGCCGAGGAATAGGAATTCGGCACCAGCAACGAGCCCACATCCATCGCGAAGAAGGTGTTGTCGAGCGCGATGCCCCGCCGGCGGACGGAGCGCCAATGCGCCGCCGTCACCCGCTTGCCGCGCAGGATGCCGTTGAGGTCGCCGACCCCGACCACGACCGTATGACAGCCTTCGGGCAAAGCCTCGGGCGGCAGCGCGTCGCTGGGATCGGGCGCGCCGTCCACCCCGTAACCCGTCCGTACCGCGCTGTCGGAGCTCATGCCCGCACCTCTCATGTTATTGAACCAAGACCCGGATCTAGCCCGAGCGGGCAGGGGCCGGCAAGCGACGCCCCGGCGCGCCCGACCCTGCGGGCGATGCCTGACGGAGTTGTGCGCGCCGCGGCCGCACGAGGCCCCCCGGCTCAGGCCGCCCCGCGCAAAACGTCGATCTCGCGCCGCAGGGCGCCGATGGTGTCCATCGCGGCGTCGAGCTCCGCGGTCCGTTCGGTCAGCGCCCGGCGCAGGCCGGTCTCGGTCTCCGCCGCCGCGGCCGAAATCGCGGTCAGCTCCGTCTCGGTCTCGACCGCCAGCGCATCGCGGGCGTCCTCCGCGTCGGCGAGCCTTCGCGACAGCTCGGCGATGCGCCGCGCCTCCGCGCCGCCGCGCCGCCGGATCTGCGCGCGCAGCGTCCCCAGCGCCCAGCCCAGAGCCGCCGCCGCCAGCAGCGCCAGCCCCAACGCGACCGCGAGCTCGATCCGGGTCATCCCCCGTCCCCCGAGCCGTCCCCCGAGCCGTCCCCCGACCCGTCGTCATAGCCGTCGCCCTGGGTCGCCGCGCTCAGCGTCGCGTCGGAAAACTCGATCCGCCGGTTCAGCGCCCGGCCCGCCTCGTCGCCATTGTCGGCGATGGGCCGGCTTTCGCCATAGCCCTGCGCGATCAGGCGCGACAGCGGCGCCCCGCGCGCCAGCAGCCCGGCCAGCACCGCGCTGGCGCGGCCCTGGCTCAGCACCTGGTTGGTGCTCTCGCGCCCCTGGCTGTCGGTATGGCCGCCGATCTCCACCACCAGCCCGCTGCAGCGGCCGAGGATCGCGGCGAGGCGATCGAGCACCGGCAGGCTCTCCGCGGCGATCGCCGCCGCGCCGGGGTCGAAGCCGATCGGGTTCGCCTCCACCTCCGCCTTCAGCGCGGCGAGGCAGTCGGCGGGCGGCAGCGGCAGCCGGGCGGCGAGCGCCGGCAGATCCACCGTCACCACGCTGCGCGCCGCCACGCCCAACGCCCGCAGGGGAACCAGCGCCGCCTCGGTCTCGCGCGCGGCGGCCGGGCGCAGCGACGCGCCCTCCACCACGACCGTCTCGCCGTCATAGGTCAGCGCGCCGCGGTCGAGCGGGCGGATGGCGTCGATCCCGGCCAGCGCCGCGCGGCGCCAAGTGGGGGGGGCGGCGGTCTCGGCGAGGTCGAGGCCGTCGTCCACCGCCGGGGCGCCGAAGCGGGCGCGGGCGTAGGCCGCGACCGCGGCGCGGCTGGCGGCGTCGGGGGCGCCGCCCTCGAGGGCCACCGATCCGTTCCCGGCGAGGCTGACCGCGAACCAGCGCGGCGCGTCCTCGTCGGGCGCTCCGCCGCCCCCGCGCGGTCCGCCGCGGTCGGGCGGCGGCGCCAGGTGCAGCGCGAAGGACGGCGGCAGCTGGGCGGCGAGCTCGCGCGCCACCCGTGCGAACCGCCGCGGCCCGGTCGAGGGCGCGGCGACCAGCCGCGCATCCGCGTCGATCATCTCGAACCGCCCGGCGCGCAGCGCGCCCAGCGCCCGCACCCCGGCCGCCGCCGCCTCGCCCCAGCGCTGCGAGGGCGCGCCGACGCCGAGTCGGCACAACCCCTCGGCCGCGCCCTCGGTTCCCGGCAGTTCGGCGAAGGCGGCCAGAACCTCGCGTCGCTCGGCGTCCGAGCGCATGTCGCAGCTCAGCAGCGCCCCGCCCGAGGGGCCGAGCGCCACGCCGAAGCGGAACGGCGTCAGCGCCGGCGGCGGGGCGGAGATGTCGATCAGCAGCGTCGCCCCCTCCGGCGCCGCATCGCGCAGCGCGGCCTCAGCGGTCCTGGCGGCGTCTCGGCTGGGCGCGAGGGCGGAGAGCGACAGAACCCCCGGCGCGATCTCGGCCCGCGAGTCGCCCAGCGCCGCCACCGCGGCGGCGGCGGCGCTGGCGAGCGCGA
>NZ_JBSRTQ010000180.1:0-7533 GCF_055129145.1 Albimonas sp.
ATGATCTGCTCTTCCGTGAACCTGCTCCGCTTCATCTCCGGTCCCTCCTTGTGGGCCGGATTCTAGCTTCAGATGGAGGAGAAAGCGGGGGTCACGTCACGGCGTTTCGCTTGTGGCCGGAAAGAGCGCGGTTCTGCTGAGATGGCCCCCAGGGGGCCTGGTGCGAGCGTCTGCAAGCGTCGTGCGCGTCAAGGCCGAGCCGGCTTCGCCGGTCGCTTCGCGAGCCTTGACCCGCCCGAAGACTCGCCGTTGCGCCTTGAGCCGGGAGGCGGTGATGTCCGCGCCCCGGTCCAACGCCGCGCGGGCGAGGCGGCGCGACGGGCGCATCGGTCGACGCGCGGCTCCCGCCGACGGGGTCAGTGCGCGGCGGCCCAGCTCGCGCCCTGGCCCGCGTCGACCACCAGCGGCGTCGCCAGCGACACGGCGGGCAGGGCCGCGCCCTCCATCGCCGCGCGCACCACCTCGATGGTTTTCGCGGCCTCCGCCTCGGGGACCTCGAACAGCAGCTCGTCATGGACCTGCAGCAGCATCCGCCCCGTCAGTCCCGCCGCCGCCATCGCGGGTTCCACCCGGATCATCGCGCGGCGGATCACATCGGCCGCGGCGCCCTGGATCGGCGCGTTGATCGCCGCGCGCTGGGCGAAGCCGGCCCGCGGGCCGCCCGCGGTGATCTCGGGCGTGTGGATGCGGCGGCCGAACAGGGTCTCGACATAGCCCTTCTCCTTCGCCCCCGCGACGGTCGCGTCCATATAGGCGCGGATGCCGGGGAATTTCTCGAAATAGGCGTCGATGAAGGCCTTGGCCTCGTCGCGCGGGATGCGCAGGTTGTTGGCGAGCCCGAAGGCCGAGATCCCGTAGATCACGCCGAAATTGATCGCCTTCGCCCGGCGGCGGATCTCGGGCGTCATCGCCTCCATCGGCACGCCGAACACTTCGGAGGCGGTCATGGCGTGAATGTCCTGCCCCTCGCGGAACGCCGCCTTCAGCGCGTCGATGCCGGCGATATGGGCGAGGATCCGCAGCTCGATCTGGGAATAATCCAGCGACAGGATCACGTTGCCGGGCTCGGCCACGAAGGCCTCGCGGATCTCGCGCCCCTCTTCGGAGCGGACCGGGATGTTCTGCAGGTTCGGGTCGGTGGACGCCAGCCGCCCGGTGGAGGTGGCGGCGAGGCTGAAGGACGTGTGCACCCGCCCGGTGTCCGGGTTGATATGGGTCTGCAGCGCATCGGTATAGGTGGATTTCAGCTTCGACACCTGGCGCCAGTCCAGCACCCGGGCGGCGAGGTCGGAGCCCTGTTCGGCCGCCAGCGTCTCCAGCACATCCGCCCCGGTCCCCCAGGCGCCATTTTTGCCCTTCTTGCCGCCGGGGAGGTCCATTTTCTCGAACAGGATCTCGCCGAGCTGCTTGGGCGAGCCGACATTGAACGTCTGCCCCGCCAGCTCCTGGATCTCCGCTTCCAGCCCCGCCATGCGCTGGGCGAAGCGCGACGACAGGCGCGAGAGCTGGTCGCGGTCGACCTTGATCCCCGTCATCTCCATCCGCGCCAGCACCGGGACCAGAGGCCGTTCCATCACCTCGTAGACCGCCGCGACGTGCTCCTTGGCGAGCCGCGGCTTGAGGATCCGGTGCAGGCGCAGGGTCACGTCGGCGTCTTCGGCGGCGTAGGGCGCGGCCTTGTCGATGGGCACCCGGTCGAAGGTGATCGCGGCCTTGCCGGTTCCGATCAGCGTCTTGATCGGGATCGGCTGGTGGCCGATGTAGCGATCCGACAGCGCGTCCATGCCGTGCCCGTGCAGGCCGGAGGCGAGCGCGTAGGACATCAGCATGGTGTCGTCGATGGGGCTGACCGGGGTCCCGTGACGGGCGAGCACCTTGAGGTCGTATTTCAGGTTCTGCCCGATCTTGAGGATCGCCTCATCCGCCAGCATCGGGCGCAGCATGTTCAGCGCCTCTTCCCGGTCCATCTGGCCTGGTGCGCGGGCGGCGGGTTCGGACAGCAGGTCGCCGTCGGCGGTCCCGCCCTCCATATGGCCGAGCGGGATGTAGCAGGCCTGACCTGGCTCGACCGACAGCGACATGCCGACGAGGTCGGCCTGCATCTCGTCGAGCGAGGTCGTCTCGGTATCCACCGCCACCCAGCCGCGCGCCTCGATCCGGTCCAGCCAGACCTGAAGCGCGGCGGCGTCGCGCACGATCTCGTAAGCGGACGGGTCGATCGGAGCCTTGAGGCGGGGGTCTTCCCACTCGCCCGCCGCCGCGGCGCCGGTTTCGGCGGTCCGCGGCCCTTCGGCCCCGGCGGCGGCGGAGCCTGCGGGCGCTGCGGCGGGGGGCAGGTCGGACACGCCGAGCCGCTCCGCCACGCGGGCGGTGAGGGTGCGGAACTCCATCAGGCGCAGGAAGCCCAGCAGCGCGTCCGGGTCCGGGTCGCGCAGCGCGAAATCGGCGGGGCCGTCCTCGACCGGGGCGGTGGCGCAAAGCGTCACCAGGTCGCGCGACATGCGGATCTGGTCGGCGTGGTCGATCAGCGTCTGGCGGCGCTTGGGCTGCTTGATCTCCTCGGCCCGCGCGAGCAGCGTGTCGAGATCGCCGTATTCGTTGATCAGCTGGGCGGCGGTCTTGATGCCGATGCCGGGCGCGCCGGGGACGTTGTCCACCGAATCCCCGGCCAGCGCCTGCACATCCACCACCCGCTCCGGCCCCACGCCGAACTTTTCGCGCACGCCGTCCGCGCCGAGGATCTCGTCCGGCTGGCCTTTCAGCCCCGGCTTGCAGATCGAGATCGCGTCCGTGACCAGCTGCAGGAGGTCCTTGTCGGAGCTCACGATGGTCACGCGCGCGCCGGCCTCCTCCGCCAGGCGGGCGTAAGTGGCGATCAGGTCGTCGGCCTCATAGCCCTCCATCTCGATGCAGGGCAGGTTGAAGGCGCGGGTCGCGTCGCGGATCAGGCCGAACTGGGGGCGCAGATCCTCCGGCGGCTCGGGCCGGTGGGCCTTGTATTCGGGGTAGATGTCATTGCGGAAGGTCTTCGAGGAATGGTCGAAGATCACCGCGGCATGGGTGGGCGCGTCCGCCGCGCGCGCCACACGCGCCTCCAGCATCTTTTGCAGCATGTTGCAGAACCCCGCCACCGCGCCGACCGGCAGGCCGTCGGACTTGCGGGCGAGGGCGGGGAGCGCGTGATAGGCGCGGAAGATGAAGCCCGACCCGTCGATCAGCTCCAGATGGTCGCCGGGGCCGATCGCGGGGGCGGCCATGCTCAGGCGTCCGGCTCTGCGACGCGGCCAGGCACGCTGTCGGGGTCGCCGCCCGGCGCGGGATCGACGGCGGGGCGGTCGGTCGGGTCGGCGGGGCCGCCCTGCAGGATGAAGCGTTTGTCGCAATAGCCGCATTCGACGAAGCCGGCCTCGAGCGGGATCTGCAGCCAGACGCGGGGATGGCCGAGGGCTGGCCCCGGGCCGTCGCAGGCGATGCGGGCTTTGGCGACGATCTCGGTTTCGGGCGCGTCGAGGGTCATGGGCGGGTCTCGCATCTGCTGCAGGCGTTGGGCGCGCATCATAGCGGCGTGGCGGGCGCGGGCAAGGCGGCGAAGGGTCCGCGGGGAGGCGGGGCCTCAGCGCCGCCAGCGCATCCGCCGCAGCGCGCTGTCGGTGTCGGAGACGAGGCTGGCGAGCCCGTCGCCATCAGGAAGCGCGGCGGCGACCTCTTCGGCCGGGGGCGCGCCGGCGGGGGCGCCGGGGGCGAAGCCGCGGTCCTTCCAGCGGGCGAAGAGGAGGGCGTCGCCGGCATTCTCGGCCTCGATCTCGGCGACCTCCTCGTGGGAGAGGTCTGCGACGCGCAGCCGTTTCGACTCGCCGACATTTTCGGAGTCGACCGTCCCGTCCACCCCCAGCTCGGCCGAGATCCCGGCCAGCGCTTCGTCGCAGCGCCGGTAGGTGCCGACGAAGTGGAAGCCGGTGAAGGCCGCGTCGAGATGCAGGAAGCGGGCGCGGGTGGAATAGGCGTAGAGCGCGGGGTAGCCGACCTCGAAATAGCGGTGCAGCAGGAAGCGGGTGATCGGGTTGCGCCGCTGGGTGCGCCGCCATTGCGCGAAGGGGGGCGGGGCCGGCTGGCCGCGGGTCTCGTGGCGCATCCAGCGGTAGTTCCAGAACGACACGAGGAAGCCGACGGGGTCGCGAATGAGCACGGAGGGCCGGATCTCGCGCCCCGGGAATTTCGAGGCGAGCGAGCAGGAGAGGGAGTGGCCGGAGACGGCGCGCACGCCGGAGAGGTCGGCGGGAGAAAGGCTGGGATAGCGGTTGCCGATCACGTCGCGCAACGGATGGCGCCAGCGGGGCGCGAGCAGGAAGGCGGGGCCGAGCGTCCGCTCGAAATGCCGCTCGACGGTGGTGCCGGCGCATTTGGGGACGTGAAGGAAGAAGTGGACCGGCCCCGGGGCGCTCGCGGCGGCGGATGCGGCGGCGGATGCGGATTCGGAGGGGGCGGGGGCGGGCGGGGTCATCCGGAACTCCTCGGCCGGCCGGTGCGGCCGGGGGGGGCCAAGACACCAGTCCGGGGCGCGGGATGCAAGCGGGGCCGCGCGACGCAGGCGGGGGAGCCGGCGGCGAGGGAGCCGCGCGACGACGGGCAGGCCGGTGGGGGCGGTGCGCCCGCGCGGCGTTGGGCCGTGGCGCGGGTGGCGAGGGGCGCCGGCCTGTGGGGGCCACGCATCCCGCTCCGTCGCTGCTTGGAAGGCCGTCGCCGCCATGGAGGTGCAGGCCGTTGACGGCGCAGGCATCGCTTCGGCGTCGGCGTCGGCGTCGGGCGGTGGCGCTTCGTTGCGCCGAGGGCATCCGTCGTCCCCGATGACTTGCGAGGAGACGTCCGGGTCAAGGCTCGCGCAGCGACCGGCGCAGCCGGCTTGGCCTTGGTGCGGACGAATCCTCGCGCACGCTCGGACAAGGCCCCTCTGGGGCCGTCTCGGCAAAAGGCGAAAAAACTTCAAAGCCCCCCGGGTCGAAAGCCGGGCGCCGCCCTCGTTCCCGCCCGCGGTCCGTCCCAGCGCCGCGCGGGCGCCCCGTGGCCACGGGCGGGCGGTCGACGCGCGGCTCCCGCGCGCGCCCGCTCAGCGCAGGCGTTCGACCTGGGCGCCGCAGGCCGAAAGCTTCTCCTCCAGCCGCTCGTAGCCGCGGTCGAGATGGTAGACGCGGCTCACCACCGTCTCGCCCTGCGCGGCCAGCCCCGCGAGGATCAGCGACACCGAGGCCCGCAGGTCGGTCGCCATCACCGGGGCGCCGCGCAGCTCGCTCACGCCCTGGATCTTCGCCAGACCGCCATGCACCTCGATCCGGGCGCCCATGCGGATCAACTCGGGCGCGTGCATGAAGCGGTTTTCGAAGATCCGCTCTTCCAGCACGCTTTCGCCGCCGGCCAGCGTCAGCATCGCCATCAGCTGGGCCTGCAGGTCGGTGGGGAAGCCGGGATAAGGCTCGGTCACCACATGCAGCGGGCGGAGCGGCGCGGGGCCGCGGGTGACGCGCAGGCCGCGGGGGGTCTCCTCGAGCGCGAGGCCCGTCTCTTCCAGCCGCTCCCACAGCGCGCCGACGAGGGCGCGGCCGGCGCCGGTCAGTTCGACCGAGCCGCCGGCGATGGCGGGCGCGATCATGTAGGTGCCGAGCTCGATCCGGTCGGCGATCACCCGATGGGTGGCGCCGTGCAGGGCGTCGACGCCCTCGATGGCGATGGTCGGCGTGCCGGCGCCGGAGATGCGGGCGCCCATGGCGGTCAGGCAGGCGGCGAGGTCGACGATCTCGGGTTCCTGCGCCGCGTTCTCGATCACCGTGGTTCCGCGGGCGAGGGTGGCGGCCATCAGCGCGTTTTCGGTGGCGCCGACGGAGACGAGGGGGAAGCGGATCACAGCGCCGCGCAGTCCGCCGGAGGGGGCGCGGGCGTGGACATAGCCGTCGCGGAGTTCGAGTTCGGCGCCCATCGCCTCGAAGGCCATCAGGTGCAGGTCGACGGGGCGCGCGCCGATGGCGCAGCCGCCGGGCAGGGAGACCTCGGCATGGCCGTGGCGGGCGAGCAGCGGCCCCAGCACCAGGATCGAGGCGCGCATCTTGCGCACGATGTCGTAGTCGGCGCGGTGCGAGGCGATGCTCTCCGCCCCGATGGCCAGCACCTTGCCGCCCTGCAGGGGCGCGAGCTCGCAGCCCAGCGAGGCGAGCAGGTCGGTCATGGTGGCGATGTCGGCGAGGCGCGGCGCGTTGGTCAGCGTCAGCGGCGCGTCGGTGAGCAGCGCCGCCGGCATGAGCGCCAAGCAGGCGTTCTTGGCGCCCGAGATGGCGATTTCGCCCGAAAGCGGGCGTCCGCCCGTGACCGCGATCCTGTCCATCCGCCCGTCTCCCGCCTGTATGCGCCGTCCGTTTGCTGTGGGGCCGGTGGTATCGTTCCGCATGGGGCGGCGCAATGACGGGGACGGGGCGGGAAAGCGGCTGGCGGGGGGAGGCCGCGCGTCGACCGTGCGCCGGCTGGGGCGGAGCGCCCGCGCGGCCGGTCGGCGTGGCGCGGGTGGGGGCGTCTCCGGCGGCCGGGCCGGGGGCGATGC
The DNA here is from genome assembly GCF_055129145.1 of Albimonas sp. Taxonomy (NCBI): domain Bacteria; kingdom Pseudomonadati; phylum Pseudomonadota; class Alphaproteobacteria; order Rhodobacterales; family Paracoccaceae; genus Albimonas; species Albimonas sp. The sequence continues at coordinate 6,584 of NZ_JBSRTQ010000180.1, forward strand.
GACGGCGGGAGGCGCGAGCCGGGAGGTGCGGGCAGGGAGATGGACGGGGGGGCGAGGGCGCGGCGCCGCGTCGCTTGCCAGCCGCATGGGGCGGGGACAGGGTGCGCCCGCGACCCCCTTTCCCCGGTCGGCCCCGACCCGGGGCGCCGCGCCCTCGCCCGGAGCCTGCCATGTCCGCCCCCGCCTCCCTCTCCCGGTCCGCCCCGAAGGCCATGGTGTTCGACATCGGCAACGTGCTGGTCGACTGGCAGCCCCACCGGGTCTACGAGGCGCTGATCCCCGACGTCGAGGCCCGCGCCGCGCTGTTCGCCCGGGTGGATTTTCACAACATGAACCTCGCGGGGGACCGCAACGGGGACCTCGCGGCCGAAGTCGCGGCGCTCGCCGCCCGCCACCCGCAGGACGCGCCGGCCATCCTCGCCTGGCGCGAACGCTGGGACGAGATGTTCGGTCCGATGCTGCCGGGGGTCGAGCGCCTGTTCCGCGCGGTGAAGGCGCAGGGCATCCCGGTGGTGGCCCTGACCAATTTCGCCGCCGACACATTTCTCGTCGCCCAGCGTCGCTTCCCGATCCTGGCCGAATTCGACATCGAGGTGGTCAGCGGGCGCGAGCAGGTGCTCAAGCCCGAACCCGCGATCTACGAGATCGTCGAGGCGCGCACCGGCCTGACCGGCCCCGACCTGTTCTTCGCCGACGACAAGGCGGAGAACGTCGCCGCCGCCCGCGCCCGCGGCTGGCGGGGCCATGTCGCCGACGGGGCCGAGGGCCTGGAAGCGGCGATGCGTGCGGCCGGGTTCGCGGTCTGACCGCAGCCCCGCGCCCCGCCCTCCCTTTCTCCTAACGTTCCGCCCTGAGACGGCCCCGCCCGCGCCCCGGAATCCCGGCCGCGCGGGCGTGACGGCGAGGCCCGGCGCCCCGCCTGCGCGCGGCCGCCGCGGCAACCCGTCCCG
>NZ_JBSRTQ010000181.1:0-13919 GCF_055129145.1 Albimonas sp.
CACGACGACGCCGGCGCACCGGCCGTCGCGGCGCCCCCCGCGCCAGCGGGGCCCGGCGCCGGCCTCGCGCCGAAGTGTCGCGGGCGGGTCTAGGCGTTCGCCCGTCGAGCCCCTACATTGGCCTCACATGCCGGAGGAGATGCCCGAATGTTTTTCATGCGCAAAGCCGACGACCTGCCGACCGCCGCCACCGCGTTGCCCGGTCGCCCCGACCCGATCCCCACCGCCGAGCTGCACCATGTGTCCGGCCGCCCGCTCCAGGGCCCGTTCCCCGAGGGGCTGGAGACCGCGGTCTTCGCCATGGGCTGCTTCTGGGGGGTGGAGCGGCGGTTCTGGAACCTCGAGGGCGTGTGGGTGACCGCCGTGGGCTACGTCGCCGGCATCACCCCGAACCCGACCTACCGCGAGACCTGCACCGGCCGCACCGGCCATACCGAAGCGGTGCTGGTGGTCTACGATCCCGCCGTGATCTCCTATGATCGCCTGCTCAAGGCGTTCTGGGAGGGGCACGACCCGACCCAGGGCATGCGCCAGGGCAACGACGTCGGCAGCCAGTACCGTTCGGGCGTCTATGTCTCGGGCGAGGCGCAGAAGGCGGCGGCCGAATCCTCGCGCGACGCCTATCAGGCCCGGCTGAAAGCGGCGGGCTACGGCAAGATCACCACCGAGATCCAGCCCGCCGGGCCGTTCTACTACGCCGAGGACTATCACCAGCAGTATCTGTCCAAAAACCCGGGCGGCTATTGCGGGGTCGACGGCACCGGGGTGACCTGCCCGATCGGCGTCGGGGCCTGACGGGCGTAGGGCGGGCGCGAGCCCACCGTTCCCGTCGCCCCCGCCGTGCCGCCACGCATGCCTCCCGTTCCGTAGGGCGGGCGCAAGCCCTTCGTCCTTCGGTGGGCGGGACGGGGAACGGCGGGCTCGCACCCGCCCTACGGGTCGTTGCGGGTCGGGTCCTTGCGGGGCGGGAGCATGCGCGGCGGGGCCGCCTCCGGCTTGACGCGACCGCCCGGGCGCCGCAATCCGGCCTCGCCCCAACGGAGACGCCGCCATGACCACCTGGACCGCCCTCACCACTCTCCCCGGCGAAGCCGCCGCCTATGCGCTGGGCGAGGACGTCGAGGGCCTGGACCTCGCCCCCTCCGCCCTCGCCGTGCTCGAGATCGAGGACGGGTCCGGCCTGTGGGAGGTCGGCGCCTATTACGAGGAGAAGCCCGACGAGATCGGCCTCATGCTCCTCGCCGCCGCGCACGGGGCCCGCCCCTTCGCGGTGTCGAAGCTCGACGAGAACGACTGGGTCGCCCAGGTCCGGCGCGAGCTGTCCCCCGTCCATGCCGGCCGCTTCATCGTCCATGGCGGGCATGACGCCCACCGCATTCCGCTCAACAAGATCGGGCTCGAGATCGAGGCCGCCATGGCCTTCGGCACCGGCCATCACGGCACCACCCGCGGCTGCCTGCTGGCGCTGGAGCGGCTGCTGAACGAGGGGCTGGTCAGCCGCCGCACGCTCGACGTCGGCTGCGGAACCGGCGTGCTCGGCATGGCCGCGGCCGCCGCGTGGCGGGCGCTGGTGGTGGCGACCGACATCGACCCGATCGCGGTGCGCACCGCGCGGGCCAACGCCAGGGCCAACGGCCTTTCCCCCTGGATGCGGATCGGGCGCGCCGACGGGCTGCGCGACCCGCTGATCCGCAATGGCGGGCCCTACGGCCTGGTCTTCGCCAACATCCTCGCGCGGCCCCTCAAGCGCCTCGCCCCCCAGATCGCCGAGGCCACCACCTCGGGCGGCTATGCGGTGCTGTCGGGTCTGCTGCACGAGCAGGCCAAGGGGGTGGAGGGCATGTTCCGCGGCCACGGCTACGCCCGGGTCGAGCGCATCCGGCTGGAAGGCTGGACCACCCTGCTGCTGGTCAAGGGCTGAGCCGGGGGGCGCGGGCGGCGGAAACCTCCGCCCCCCGCCCCTCCCTCCGAAAACGAAAAACGCCGCCCCCGCATCGCGGAGGCGGCGCCCGCCAGACCCGTCGGGTGGGCCGGATCGTCAGCGGCGCAGGCGGGCAGCCAGATCGTCCAGGTCGACGCCGTCGAGGCCGATATCGGCCAGCTGGGTGCGCGACAGCTTCGACAGCTCCCGCGAGGTGCGGCGGCGGGCGTTCCAGGCGCGGACGCCGGCGATGACGGACTCGACCGCGCAGATCGTCGCGTGGATCATGACGGCGCCACGGGGCAGGGCGGGGGCGTTGACGGTCGAGTTGGCCATGGTCGTATCCTAAGCGGTTTGGCGGCGTGTCGGGCGAGGGCCCGTTTCAGGCGAGACGGTTGCGGGCGGTGCGGTTTCGGGCGCATTTTCGGAGCGCGGCGGGGGCGTTTTCCTTGGCCTCCATCGCGTGCAGCCCGCATCTAGTGGGCGCCGCATCTTTGGGCAATCCCTGTTTTCGCATGGGACCCATGCGCGCCACGCATAGGGGAAAGCTGTTGATTTACAGATGGTTGTTCGATGTCGGAATCCGACTGCACGCCGTCGTATTCATCTCGCCCCCGTCATCGACCCGACATGTTCCGCCCCCGTTTCGCTGGCCAGATGTTCGCGTTTCGTGCTAGTTGTCTGAAAAACCTACGGAACGAGGCGGGCGCATGCGGATCATCGGGATCGACCCGGGACTGAGACGGACCGGCTGGGGCGTGATCGAGAGCGTTTCCGGCCGCATGAGCCATGTGGCGAACGGGGTCTGCGAATCGCAGGGCGACGACCTCGCCACGCGGCTGCTCAGCCTTTTCGACCAACTCACCGCCGTGGTGAAGGCGATGGGGCCGGAGGTGGCCTCGGTCGAGCATACCTTCGTCAACAAGGACGCCGCCGGCACGCTGAAGCTCGGCCAGGCCCGCGCCGTGGCGCTGCTGGTCCCGGCCCGCGCCGGCCTGCCGGTGGCCGAATACGCCCCCAACGCGGTCAAGAAGGCGGTGGTCGGCGTCGGCCATGCCGCGAAGAACCAGGTCGAGCACATGGTCCGCCTGCAGCTCCCCACCGCCGTCCTCGCCGGCCCCGACGCCACCGACGCGCTCGCCATCGCGCTCTGCCACGCCTTCCATTCCCGCGCCGGCGGACGACTGGAGGCGGCGCTGGCCAAGGCCGCCGCCGTGACCGCGAGGACTGTCCGATGAAGAGGATTGGGCGATGATCGGCAAGATCTCCGGCCGCATCGACTACATCGCCGAGGACCATGTGCTGATCGAGGCCGCGGGCGTCGGCTACATCGTCCACGCCTCGACCCGCACCCTCGCGGCCCTCCCCGGTCCCGGCGAATATGCGGCGCTCTACACCGAGATGGTGGTGCGCGAGGATCTGATGCAGCTCTATGGCTTTCCGACGCTGATCGAGAAGGAATGGCACCGGCTGCTGGTCTCGGTGCAGGGCGTCGGGCCGAAGCATGCGCTGGCGATGCTGGGGTTGCTGGGGACGGATGGGGTGGGCCGGGCCATCGGCCTCGGCGACGCGGGCGCGTTGCGTCGGGCGCCGGGGGTGGGTCCCAAGCTGGCGGAACGCATCGCGCTGGAGCTGCGCGCCAAAGCCCCGACGATGATGGCGATGGGGGCCCGCGGCGCTCAGGCCGCGATGGCCGGCGGCGATGCGCTGATCGACCCGGCCCCCGCCCCGGCCCTCGCGCCGAAAAAAACCCGCAAGGCCGCCCCCCCCACCGCCGCCCAGGCCGACGCCGCCGCCGCCGCCGCGGCGCAGGCCGACGCGCTCTCCGCCCTGATCAACCTCGGCTACAACGAGGGCCAGGCCGCCGCCGCGGTGATGGAGGCGGCGACCGAGGCCGCCGAAGCCGGCGCGGCCCCTGCGCCCGCCGCGCTGATCCGCGCCGCGCTGCGCACCCTCTCGCCCGTCCGCTGAGGCCCGCGCCATGCCCCCCGATCCCGACCGCCCCGCCGACCGCCCCGCCGACCGCCCCGCCGACCGCCCCGCCGACCGCATCGTCGAACGCGAGCCGCTTCCCGGCGACGAATCCGACCGCGCGCTGCGCCCCAAATCGCTCGACGATTTCGTGGGTCAGCCCGAGGCCCGCGCCAATCTGCGGGTCTTCATCGAAAGCGCCCGGATGCGGGGCGAGGCGATGGATCACACGCTGTTCCACGGCCCCCCGGGCCTGGGCAAAACCACCCTCGCCCAGATCGTGGCGCGCGAGCTGGGGGTGAATTTCCGGATGACCTCCGGCCCGGTGCTGGCCAAGGCCGGGGATCTCGCGGCGATCCTCACCAATCTCGATGCGCGCGACGTGCTCTTCATCGACGAGATCCACCGCATGAGCCCGGCGGTGGAGGAGATCCTCTACCCCGCGCTGGAGGATTTCGCGCTCGACCTCGTGATCGGCGAGGGGCCGGCGGCGCGCACCGTGCGCATCGACCTCCCCCCCTTCACCCTGGTCGGCGCGACCACCCGCCTCGGCCTGCTGACCACGCCCTTGCGCGACCGCTTCGGCATCCCGATCCGGCTGGAATTCTACGACATCCCCGATCTGGTGAAGATCGTCGAGCGCGGCGCCCGACTGATGAACGCCCCCGCCGCCCCGGACGGGGCGGAGGAGATCGCGCGGCGCGCCCGCGGCACGCCGCGCATCGCCGGGCGTCTGCTGCGCCGGGTGGTGGATTTCGCGGTGGTGGAGGGCGACGGCACGGTGACCCGCGCCATCGCCGACCGCGCCCTGACCCGGCTGGGAGTGGACGACATCGGCCTCGACGGCGGCGACCGGCGCTACCTGCGGCTGCTGGCGGACCACTACAACGGCGGCCCGGTGGGGATCGAGACCATCGCCGCCGCCCTGTCGGAGGCCCGCGACGCGCTGGAAGAAGTCATCGAGCCCTTCCTCCTGCAATCCGGCCTCATCCAGCGCACGCCACGGGGCCGCATGCTCGCCCCCCGCGCCTGGCGCCATCTCGGCCTCGAACTCCCGCGCCCGCCGGCGCCCGACTCCCGGCCCGGCGACCTCTTCGACGACGGCTGACCCGGCCTGGCCATTCGCCTCGCCCGCGCTCTTCGCGTCCGGGGAGATGGATCGCCCGAACGCCGCATCTGCGGCGCCCCGATGTCCCGCCCGAGCGCCCCGCCGGGTCAGGCGGAGCGGGGACCGGCATAGGCGGGGGCGGGAACCGGAGGGGAGATGTCGGCCGGGGGTTCGCCGAACACCTCACGGGTCGCGGCCTCAATGCGGGCCACGGCCTCCGCCTCCTTGCGGACCAGAGAGGCCGCCTCCTGCGCGATCCAGTCGCGATGCAGCGGCGTCACGTCCCGCTCCCGTCCCAGCTGGAACTGGTGGACGTTGGAATGGCCGTGGCGGAACGAGCATTCGCATGCGGCCAGATAGAATTCCCACATCCGCGCGAACCGCGGCGAAAGCTCGGCCTCGATCTCCGTCCGCTGCGCTTCGAACGCCTCGCGCCAGGCGTGCAGGGTGCGCGCGTAGTGCACGCGCCACACTTCGACGTCGAGCGTCCACAGCCCGGCTTTCTCCACCGCCGCGGCGCATTCCGACAGCGCCGGGGCGTAGCCTCCCGGGAAGATGTACTTGCGCAGAAACGGCCCGGCGGTGGCGGGCGGACCCTTGGTGCCGATGGAATGGATCAGGGCGACGCCGTCGTCGGTCAGGCGGTCATGCACCTGCCGGAAATAGGCCTGCAGGTGGCCGACGCCGACATGCTCCAGCATGCCCACCGAAACGATGCGGTCGAAGCGCTCGGTCACGTCGCGATAGTCGGTCAGCTCGAACCGCACGCGGTGGTCGAGCCCGGCGGCCTTCGCCCGGGCGCGGGCGACCTCGAGCTGCTCTCGCGCAAGGGTCACGCCCACCACCTCCGCATCGGTCACCGCGGCGAGATAAAGCGCCATGCCCCCCCAGCCGCAACCGATGTCGAGCACCTTGTAGCCCGGCCGCAGCCGCAGCTTGGCGGCGATGTGGCGCTTCTTGAGGATCTGGGCGTCGCGCAGCCTTTCGTCGCCGTTGTGGAAATAGGCGCAGGAATATTGCAGGTCGGGGTCGAGCCAGCGCCGGTAGAAACCGTTGCCCAGGTCGTAGTGATAGGCCGCGTTGCGCCGGGCGCGCCAGGCCGGGTTGAACTGGGCCGCGCGACGCATCGCCTGCTCGATCGCGTAGATCGCCGTCTGGGTCGGGGTCAGGTCGTAGGCATGGGCGTTGACGAACAGCAGCTCCAGCAGGTCATGCGCCGTGCCGCCCTCGCGCCCCGACAGCACCTCCAGCGTGCCGTCCATGAACGCCTCCGCCGCGCGCAGCTCGGGATTGAGGGCGATCTTCCAGTCGAGCGAAGGGTCCGTGATGCGGATGCCGACTTCGGGTCCGGGCGAGTCGCCCTGGAAAATCATCACGTCGCCCTGCGGGGTGACGAGGGTGAGCGCGCCCTTGCGGACGGCTCTCGAAATCAGGCGCGGAAGCAGGCGCATAACCCGACCCTTTCCCTATTCGCGTCTTGTCGGTCAGCATCTTCAAAAGAAGACATAGTACGTGGCAAGCCGAGTCCAACATTTCAGCGAACGGATTCGGCGGGAACCGTCGACGCCCGCCGCGCAAGGAGGGATCGCGTGAGAGCGCACAGCCTGACCGTCCGCGTCTATTACGAGGACACCGATCTCGCCGGGGTCGTCTACTACGCCAACTATCTGCGGTTTTATGAGCGCGGGCGCTCCGAGGCGCTGCGGGACCTCGGCGTCGATCAGGCGGCGATGAAGGCGGCGGGACTGGTGTTCGTGGTGCGGCGATTCTCGCTCGACTACCTTCTCCCGGCCCGCTTCGACGACATGCTCGAGATCCGGACCGAGATCGGGGCCCCGCGCGGCGCGTCGCTGGAGATGACCCAGGCGGTGCTCCGCGGGGGCGAGACCCTCAACCGCGCCACGGCGCTCATCGCCTGCATGAGCCCGGCGGGCCGCCCCTCCCGCCTTCCCGCCGGTCTGCGCGCGGCGCTGACGGCCGGCTGACGGGCGGACCGCCTTCCGCAGCGTCCGGCCCGCCCGACGCCCCCGCCCCCCTGCGGCGTCTTGAGCCACCCGCGCTTGGGCGCCGAATGGTCACAATGCCGCCGCCCTTCTGTTTCACCCGGCGCCCTTGCTGTAGGATGCGTCACCGGAGCGGGGCCCCAGGCAAGGGGGCGTCGGGGTGACGCGCCGGACATGACCCCGCCAGAAGACGGGGCGGTCGAGGCACGAGCGGGGAACGAGGCATGGACCCAGAGCAGGCGACGAGCGCGATCACGGCTGCGCAAGACTTGGATTTCTCACTGACCGCGCTGTTTCTGCGCGCGACGGTCACGGTGCAGATCGTGATGCTGCTGCTGATGGGGGCCTCGATCTGGTCCTGGGCGGTGGCGATCTCGAAAATCATCCGTTACGGCAAGGCCCGCAAGGACGCGGCCATGTTCGAAAACGCGTTCTGGTCGGGCCAGCCGCTGGACGAGCTGCATGAGCGGCTCGGCGACCGGCCGCGCTCGGCGCTCGAGCGCATCTTCGTGGCCGGCATGAACGAATGGCGCAAATCGCACGCGCCCGGCGGCAAGCTGATCGCGGGCGCGGACCAGCGCATCGGGCGGGTGATGTCGGTGGCCATCCAGCGCGAGGCCGAGTCGCTCGAATCGCGGCTCGGCGCGCTGGCGACCACCGGCTCCGTCGCGCCGTTCATCGGGCTCTTCGGCACGGTCTGGGGCATCAAGAACGCCTTCGAGAACATCGCCATGTCGCAGAACACCAACCTGGCCGTCGTGGCGCCCGGCATCGCCGAGGCGCTGCTCGCCACCGCGCTCGGCCTGCTCGCGGCGATTCCGGCGGTGGTGCTCTACAACCACCTCTCCGGCCAGGCCGACCGGCTGGTGGGGCGGATGGACAGCTTCTCGGATGAGTTCGGCGCCATCCTCGACCGCCAGATGCAGCGGCGGGAGGGCTGAGCCATGGGCGCCTCGATCCAGCCCCGCGGCGGCGGGGGCGGCCGCGGCCGTCGCGCCAAGCACCGGCCGATGGCCGAGATCAACGTCACGCCCTTCGTGGACGTGATGCTGGTGCTCTTGATCATCTTCATGGTCGCGGCGCCTCTCCTGACCACCGGAGTGCCGCTCGAACTGCCGCAGGCCACCGCAGACCCGCTGCCCCATCAGCAGGAGGAGCCGCTGACCGTGCAGCTTTCCGCCGACGGCAAGGCCTATGTGATGGACGTGGAGGTCCCCTCCGACGAGATCGCCGCGCGCCTCACCGCCATCGCGTCGGAGCGCAAGGGCGATCAGGTTTTCCTGCGCGCCGACCAGGGACTCGCCTATGGTCGGATCGTGGAGGTGATGGCGGCGCTGTCCTCGGGCGGCTTCCGTTCCATCTCGCTGGTCACCGACCCCAGCCCGAAGGCGCCGAAATGACCGCGCCCCGTCCCCTGCGCCGGCCCCCTCGGCCGGATGACGATTCCACCGAGGCCCGAAGCGGCCTGTGGGTCTCCGGAGGGATTCACGGGGCGCTGGTGCTGCTCGCCATCTTCGGGGGGCCCCTGTTCAAGAGCGACGAGGCGCAGGCGGTGCGCATCGCGGACGTGGACCTCATCTCGGGCGCGCAGTTCGACGCGATGATGTCGACTGCGCCGGAAGGGCCACGGGGCGAGAACGCGCCGCTGGTGGCCCCGAAGGAAGGGACCGACGCCCCCGCGCCCGAAGGCCTGAAATCCGACGCGCCCCCGGCCCGCTCGGCCGCCGCAGCGTCTTCCGCGCCGGTGCGCGACAAGGCCCCGGCGCGCCCGCAGGCGGCGGCCGACAAGCCGACCCCGCCCCCCGCGGCCAAGCCGATGAGGCCCGCGCCCAAGCCCGCGGCGCCGGTGGAGACGCCGTCCGGCGTCGCCTCGATGTCGCTGCCGCTGCCGACCGGGCCGGATCGCCCCGACGCACCGCAGCGCGACGCGCCGGTCACCCCCGACGCGAACGCCCCCCGTCAGGTGGACCGCGTGGCGCCGACGCCCGCGCCGAAATCCCCGGTGATCGCCGAGGCCGAGAAGGCGACGCCCGAAAGCCGGCCGTCGCTCGACCGCACGCCGACGCCGCCCAAGCCCAAGACCCAGGCCGCCGCCCCGAAGGAGGCCGCGTCCCAGATCGTGACCGAGGCCGACAAGCAGTCCACGGAGGACGTGCGCGCCCCCGTGGCGACCGCCGCCCCCGCCGGCCGCCCCGTGCCGCCGACCGAAGCGAAGCCCTCCGAGGAGAAGCCCGCCGAAGTCGCCGCCGCCGAGCCCGAGAAGAAGCCCGATCCCAAGCCGGCCGAGAAGCCCGCTGAAAAGCCGGCCGCCAAGCCTGCCGAGAAGGCCGCCGAGAAACCGGCCGACAAGCCCGCGGCGAAGCCGGACAAGAAGCCGGCCGAGAGCGGGAGCGGCTCCCCCTCGCCCAAGCAGGCCACCAGCGCCGCCCTCGGCCCGACCCTGACCTCCGGCCAGGTGGAGGGGGTGAAGCTCGGCCTTCAGCAGTACTGGAACAAGAGCCGGGTGCTCTCGGCCCCCAATTTCGAGGAGCTGAAGGTCACGCTGCGCATCACGCTGGATCGCTCCGGCAAGATCGTGGGCAAACCCGAATTCGTTTCGCCGCGCACGCCTCCCGACGCCCGCTGGAGGGTGGCCATGCAGGCCGCCGCCATCGCCGCCGAGCGCGCCGGTCAAAAGGGCTTCGACCTTCCCGTCGCTTCGTATGAGCGCTGGAAGGTGATCGAAGTCGTGTTCAATCCCGGACAAGGGGTATCGATGTGACAACCGCCCGCCGCCATTTCGGCGCCAGGCTGCGCGCAGCCGCAGGCGCCGTGGCGCTCGCCATGCTGGCGCTTCCCGTCGCGTGGGGAGGGCTCGCGCCCGCCGCCGCGCAGGAGCCGCTGCGAATCGAGATCACCGAAGGCGTGATCGAGCCGATGCCGGTCGCGCTGCCGGAGTTCGCCGCCGGCGCCTCCGCCCGTGCGCTCGCGCAGGAGGTGCGGGCGGTGATCGCCGCGGATCTCACCGGCTCGGGCCTGTTCCGGGTGATCGACACGAACGCCTATCTCGCCCCCGGCGGCGCGGTGGACGCGCGCCCGGCCTTCGAGAACTGGCGGGTGATCAACGCCGAGGCGCTGGGCGTCGGCGAACTGGGCTACGGGGACGACGGGCGGCTGTCCGCGCGCTTCCAGCTCTGGGACGTGTTCGGCGGCCAGCCGCTGGGCCAGGGCATCGCGCTGCGCGCCGCGCCGGGGGATGCGCGCCGCATCGCCCACAAGATCGCCGACCAGATCCATCTCGCCCTGACCGGCGAGCCCGGCTATTTCGACAGCCGCGTCGCCTTCGTGTCCGAAAGCGGGCCCAAGAACGCCCGTGTCAAGCGCATCGCGGTGATGGACCAGGACGGCGCGAATGTCCGCTACGTCACCGACGGGAAGACGCTGGCCCTGACCCCGCGCTTCTCGCCCACCGGCGAATCGCTGGTCTACATCTCCTGGGCGACCGGCGTGCCCAAGGTGGTGTTCCACGACCTGCGCACCCAGCGCTCCGAGGTGCTCGGCTCGTTCCCCTTCATGTCCTTCGCCCCGCATTTCTCGCCGGACGGCGGCCGGGTGGTCATGTCGCTGTCCGACGGCGGCAACACCGACCTGTTCGACATGACCCTGTCGAGCCGCACCCTGCGCCGGCTGACCTCGGGCCCGGCGATCGAGACCGGCCCCTCCTATTCCCCCGACGGCGCGCAGATCGTGTTCGAAAGCGACGCCGGCGGGACCCAGCAGCTTTACGTGATGCCCGCCGGCGGCGGCGCGGCGACCCGGATCAGCTTCGGCGACGGGCGCTACGGAACGCCGGTCTGGTCTCCGCGCGGAGACCTGATAGCCTTCACCAAGATGCTGGGCGGTCGCTTCCATATCGGCGTGATGCGCACGGATGGAAGCCAGGAGCGCCTGCTGACGGCGTCCTGGCTGGACGAGGCCCCGACCTGGGCCCCCAACGGCCGGGTCCTGATGTTCTTCCGCGAAGGCCCCGGCGCCAACAACGCGCCCGAGGTCTGGCGGGTGGACGCCACCGGACGGAACCTGCGCCGGGCGCCCACGCCCGGCCCGGCCTCCGATCCGTCATGGTCGGCGCTGCTTCCCTGACCGGGAGCGACCGCCAAGCCCTCGCGGCATCGCGCCGCGAGGCGGTTTCGCGGCGTCCTGCCGCGGGGATCTTTCGCGGCATGCCGCCGCGGGGATTGCATCCGGGCTCTGCGCGCCCGTAACACCACACCGTGCCGCGGATGTCCGCAGCGCATCACAGGATTGAGACATGAACCTGCTCCGCCCCCTCGCCTTCGGTCTGATGGCCCTCGGCCTCGCCGCCTGCTCCACCTCCAACCCCGACGCCGACGCCTCCGGCGCCTCGATGTCGGGTTCGGGTTCGCTCGACCCGAGCTCGGTCGCCTATTTCAACGCTCAGGTCGGCGACCGGGTGTTCTTCGGCACCGACGCCTCCACGCTGGATTCCGAATCCCAGTCCACCCTGCGCCGTCAGGCCCAGTGGCTGATCGCGAACCCCGCCCGCAACGCCGTGATCGAAGGTCACGCGGACGAGCGCGGCACCCGCGAGTACAACCTCGCGCTCGGCGCCCGTCGCGCGTCGGCCGTGCGCAACTTCCTGGTGGCCGAGGGCGTGCCCGCCGGTCGTCTCTCCTCCGTCACCTACGGCAAGGAGCGTCCGGAGGCCCTGTGCTCGGCCGAAAGCTGCTGGTCCCTCAACCGTCGCGGCGTGACCGTGATGGCCGACGGCCCGACGAGCTGATGATGGGCCTGCGGCGCATGTGGCGTCGTTCGTTCGGGGCGGGGGGCCTCGGACGGGCGGACGCGGAGGATCCGCGGGATGGCGAACGGGGCGCGCAGGCCCCGGCCGTTCACGACCGCAGCGTCGCGACCGCGGGCGGGAATTCTCCCGCCCGCGCCCTGGCCTTCGGGGGGGGGAGCGTCCTTGCGCTCGCCGCCCCGATGCTGGGTCCGGTCCTGGCCGGGCTCCTCGCCGTGTCCGTGGTCCCGGCGCCCGCCGCGGCCCAGAGCGGCGGGGCCCAGGCCGCCCAGGTCCAGCAGCTGGCCGAAGAGGTGCGTCGCCTCACCGGCCGGGTGCAGGAGCTGGAGGCCAAGCTCGACCGCATCGCCCGCGACGGGGGCGAGCGGATCAACGACCTCGACTATCGCCTGACCACGTCCGAGGGCGGAGACGCCGGCATGGTCGGCGATCCGGTGCCGCTGGGCGGGCTCGCCGCGGCGGCGTCGGGCGGACGCGCGCCGGTGGCGGTGTCCGAGAAGCTGACATTGGACGACGCCGAGAAGGCGCTGGCCGCCGACGATCCGACCACGGCCCGCGCCCTGGTCAGCCAGTTCCTCGACCAGAACCCCGACGGGCCGCTGACCCCGCGGGCGCGCTTCATCCTCGGCCGCTCGCTGTCGGAGCTGGGCGACACCCGCGCCGCGGCCCAGGTCTATCTCGGCTACGTGCAGGCCTGGCCGCAGGGCGACGACGCGCCCGAGGCGCTCCTGCGCCTCGGATCGGCGCTCGCCGCGCTGAACAAGGGCCAGGAGGCCTGCCTGACGCTGGCGGAAGTGGCCAAGCGCTATCCCGAGGCCACCGAAGCCGCGGGCGCCGCCGATGCCGAGCGCGCCCGCATCGGCTGCCGCTGATCCCCGCGCCCCGGCGCCCTGCGAAGGGCCGCCGGGGCCGGATGCGGTCGTGACCGGCGCTGCGCCGGACCACGGCATGTGCTGCCGCCTTCCCGCCGCGCCGCCCCCCACCCCCGAAGACGCCGCCATCGCCGTCGAAACGCGGGCGATGCTGCGCGCCCGGCTCGACCGCCTGTCTCCTGCGGCGCTGGGCGTCGCGGTGTCGGGCGGGGGCGACAGTCTGGCCCTGCTGCTGGTCGCCCGCGACTGGGCCGCCGCCACGCCGGGCAGGCGGCTCGAGGTCGCCACCGTCGACCACCGCCTGCGCGCCGGCGCCGCGGCCGAGGCCGAGGCCGTCGCCGCCCTCTGCGCCCGCGCCGGAATCCCCCACGCCACGCTGGTCTGGGAGGATCCCGCCCCCGGCCGCAACCTCGCCGCCGCCGCCCGCGACGCCCGCGCCGGGCTGCTCGCCGGCTGGGCACGCGACCGTGGCCTCGGCGCCGTCGCGCTCGGCCACACCCGCGACGACCAGGCCGAGACGCTGCTGATGCGCCTCGCCCGCGGCTCCGGCCTGGACGGGCTCTCGGCGATGCGCGAGGACGCGGCCCGCGGCGGCGTCCGCTGGATCCGCCCGGCGTTGGGGGTGGGGCGCGCGGCGCTGCGCGCGCTGCTGCGCGACGCGGGGCAGGGCTGGTTCGACGACCCCTCCAACGACGACCTCGCCCGCGACCGCATCCGCGCCCGGCAGGCGCTCGCCCTGCTGGCGCCGCTGGGCATCGGGGCCGAAGGGCTTGCCGCCACCGCCGCCCGCCTCGCCGCCGACGCCGACCATCTGGGGGCCGAGACCGCGGCCCTGACCGCCGAAATCCTGCGCATCGGGGGGGCGGGAGAGCTGATTCTCGACCGCGCCCGCCTCCGCCGCGCGCCCGCCGCACTGACCCGGCGCCTCCTCGCCCGCCTGATCCGCTTCGTCGGGGCCGCGGCGCATCCGCCCAGGGCGGCGGCGCTGGCCGGGCTCGAGGCCCGGCTGCGCGCCCCTGGCCCGATGCCCGGCCGCACGCTCGGCGGCTGCCAGATCTCGGCCGACGAGGCCCCGTTCCCGGTCATCCGCCTGCACCGCGAGCTCGCCGCCGCCCCGCCCCCGATCGCCGTCCCCGGCCCCTGGGACGCCCGCTGGCGCATCGATCCGGCCGGTTTTCCACCGGAAGCCGAGCTTGGCGCGCTGGGCGAGGCCGGCCTCGCCGCGCTGGCCCGCGCCGCCCGC
>NZ_JBSRTQ010000182.1:0-7519 GCF_055129145.1 Albimonas sp.
CCGCCACCTCGTCGCCCGCGTCGGCGCCTCTGCCGCCGGCGGCCTCGCCGGCCAGCGCCATGATTTCGGAGGCGTTGCCGCGGATCAGCGTGGGCTTCATCGCCGCCAGCCGGGCGCCGACCCCGGCCCGGTAGGGCGTGGCGAACACCGCCACCGGGTCGAGCACCCAGGGTTTGCCATGGGCCACGGCAGCCTCCGCCGCCGCCTCCATCGAGGTGACCCAGTCGGGCGAAAGCGTGCCGATGTTGATGGTCAGCGCCGAGGCGATGGCGGCGAAGTCGGCCGATTCCTCGCGCGCATGGACCATGGCGGGCGAGGCCCCGGCGGCCAGCAGCACGTTGGCCATCACGTTCATCGCGACGTAATTGGTGATGTTCTGGACCAGCGGCGCCACGACGCGCATCGCCGCGAGGCGGGCGCCGGGGCCGATGTCGGCGGGGATGTCGGGTTGGGTCTGGCGGGTGTCGGCGGTCATCTCGTCCTCCCTGCGGCCGGCGGGGCGAGGGCGGCGAGGTCCGGCGGCGGGCGCGAGGAGGCCTCGTCGCGACTCCCTCCGCCGGCATGATCCGGATCAGGTTCCAAGGGTGCGTCTCAGCCCCGTGTCGGGGGCGCCCCTGTCGCAATACGCCCCGACGCTAGGCCGGGCGGTTTGGCGACGCAAGGGGGCTCAGGTGAGCAGCATGAACAGCAGCGCGCCCCAGAGCAGCAGGAAGAAATGGGTGAACTGGCTGTCCTTCCAGCCGGCCCAGTAATGGAACCACTGGCCGCCGACCAGGAACCCGCCCCAGACGGCCGAGAACACCAGCGCGCCGGCGGCGGCGACCATGCGCGCGCCCTCGCCGGGCAGGGCGACGAGCGCGGCGACGGGGACGGGAGCCGGGGCGGGGAACAGCGAAGGGCTCTGCGCCGCGATGGTCACGCCGCCGCCGCCGCCGCCTAGCGCCGCGAAGGCCGCCGCAAGCAGCATCGCCGCGCCCAGGGTCAGCAGAACGGCGGCGGTCAGCTCGACCGTCACGATGGCGCGATAGGCCCAGAGGTGGACGGCGGGGGCGTCGATGCGGTTGCCCTTCACGTCGGCGTAGATCTCGGGCCGTTCCTCGCGCACCCGGTCCATGCGCATGACCATGGCGACGAGGTCGCCGTTGACCTTCGGATACCGGATGTTCTCGATCACCCCGATGCCGATCCAGGCGCCGGTGATCGCGGTCAGCAACGCCTGACCGAACAGAACCAGAGCCTCCATGCGCATTCCCCTCGCTCGATGCGTGTGCGGCCGGGGCCGCAGGGGCGCCGGGAACCGCGCGGACCATCCGCAGCCGGACCGCCGCGGTCAAGCGATCCGTCGCCGCGGCGCCGCAAGGTCATGGACGCGCGCGGCGCTCGGGGCAAGGAGACGTCGCCGCCTGCGCCACGGTCCGACCGCCGCGCGGGCGCCCGGCGGCGACGGGCGCGAGGGTGGTCGCGCGGCTCCCCCGGCTGGGGCGGGGCGGTCAGGCGGGCAGCCGGGCCTCGATGGCGCGGGCGATCTCGGGGTCCTCGGGCAGGGTGGCGCTGTCCCAGGCGCCGGCCAGCGCGCCGTTCGGGCCGATCAGGTACTTGTGGAAATTCCATCGCGGCGCCGGCAGGTCCGCCGCCGCCGCCGCGCCGCGCGCCCAGGCGTAGAACGGATGCGCGTCCGGGCCCTTCACCTTGACCAGTTCGGTCATCGGGAAGTCGATGTTGAAATTCACCTCGCAGAAATCCTTGATCTTCGCCTGATCCTCGTATTCCTGCCGCCCGAAATCCCGGCTCGGCGCGCCGATCAGCACGAAGCCGCGGTCGCGATACCGGCTCCACAGCGCCTGCAGCCCGTCATATTGAGGGGTGAACCCGCAGCGCGAGGCGGTGTTGACCACCAGCACCGGACGCCCGGCGTAGTCCGCCATGCGGATTTCGCCCGTGGTCTCGCCCAGGGAGGCGAATCGGAAGCCGTGGGCCGAGACCCCGGCCCGCGCCAGCTTCGGCGCCGCCAGCGCCCCGGCGCCGAGCGCGAGGAAGGCGCGGCGGCCGATGCCGGCGGCGGGCGAAGAGGCGCCGCGCGGATCGCCGGCGCGGTCGGCGGGGGCGAGGTCGGTGGGGCGGGCGGGACGCTTGGTCATCTCGAACTCCCTCGGCGCGGCGCGAGGCCGGATCACCTGCATATACGGCCCGAATGACCATCCGGTTTCAAGGCCGTCGGGGGTCCTCGCATCCTTCCACATGGCGCCGGGGCCGGTCTCGGCAAGAGGCGCCGCGAAATCGTCCCGCCCCGGCATCGGTCCGCCGACACGGCCGCCGATATCGACGCGACCGATTTTCGCTGAACCGGAGGGCGGGCCGGCCGACGGAAGCGCGGGGGGGCGTTCGGGCGCTCGCGGGCTTCGCCCGCATCGCCCCGCCCGCCGTCCCCCCGCCCCGCTATCTCCCCGCAGGCGCCTCAGGCCTTGCCGAACACCCGTTCGAAGATCGCGTCGACCCGCTTGAGGTGGTAGCCGAGGTCGAATTTCTCCTCGATCTCCGCTTCGCTCAGCGCGGCGCGGACTTCCGCGTCGGCCTTCAGCTCCTCCATGAAGTCCTTGCCCTGCTCCCACACCTTCATCGCGTTGCGCTGGACCAGCCGATAGCTGTCCTCGCGGCTGACGCCCTTCTGGGTCAAGGCCAGCAGCACGCGCTGGGAATGCACCAGGCCGCGGAACTGGTTGAGGTTCCGCTCCATGTTCTCGGGGTAGACCAGCAGCTTGTCGATCACGCCGGTCAGGCGGGCCAGCGCGAAATCCAGCGTGATGGTCGCGTCGGGGCCGATATAGCGCTCGACCGAGGAATGCGAGATGTCGCGCTCGTGCCAGAGCGCCACATTCTCCATCGCCGGCATCGCGTAGGCGCGGACCATGCGGGCGAGCCCGGTGAGGTTCTCGGTCAGCACCGGATTGCGCTTGTGGGGCATGGCCGAGGAGCCCTTCTGGCCGGGGGAGAAATACTCCTCCACCTCCAGGACCTCGGTGCGCTGCAGGTGGCGGATCTCGGTGGCGACGCGCTCCACCGAAGACGCGACCACGCCGAGCGCTGCAAAGAATGCCGCGTGACGGTCGCGGGGGATCACCTGGGTGGAGATCGGCTCGGGGACCAGCCCCATCTGCTCGCAGACATGCGCCTCGACCGAAGGGTCGATGTTGGCGTAGGTGCCGACCGCGCCGGAGATGGCGCCGGTCGCGATCTCGAACCTGGCCTTTTCGAGCCGGTTCCGGTTGCGCTCCATCTCCGCATAGGCCTGGGCCATCTTCAGGCCGAAGGTCACCGGCTCGGCGTGGATGCCGTGGGAGCGGCCGATGCAGACGGTGTCCTTGTGCTCCAGCGCCCGACGCTTGAGGGCGGCGAGCAGCGCGTCCATGTCGGCGATCAGGATGTCGGCGGCGCGGACCAGCTGGAGATTGTAGCAGGTGTCCAGCACGTCCGAGGAGGTCATGCCCTGGTGCACGAAGCGCGCCTCGGGGCCGACCAGTTCCGAAAGATGCGTGAGGAAGGCGATGACGTCGTGCTTCACCTCCCGCTCGATCTCGTCGATGCGGTCGACGTCGAAGGCCATGTCCCTGGCCTTCCACACCGTCTCGGCGGCGGATTTCGGGATCACGCCCAGCGCGGCCTGGGCGTCGCAGGCATGGGCCTCGATCTCGAACCACAGGCGGAACTTGGTCTCGGGCGACCAGACGGCGACCATGTCGGGGCGGGAATAGCGGGGGATCATGGGCGGGCTCCGTCGATTGGGATCGATCGAGCGGCGCAAGGCTGGCGGACGCCGCAGGGACGCGCGGGGGGTAGCGCGGGCGGCGCGCCACGGCAAGGCCGCGCTTGCGCGCAGGGGGGACGATATCGGGGGCCGCCCGCGCGCCTGCGTCGGACGCCCCCGCCGCACGGTGGCTCAGCCGCGGCCCATGCGCCGGCGCCCGGAGGTGCGCAGCTCGGAGGCGGGCTCGCCATGTTCGCGCACCAGGAAGCCGATCTGGTCGGGGCCGGTGTTCTGCAGGATCCAGACCTTGGGCGGAATATGCGCGCCGCGGGCGGTGGTGTATTCGGAAACCTCCAGCCGTCGCCGCGGCCCGGGCAGGGCAGATAGCCTGCCGTCCGTGGTCACGCCGTCGCTGAACTTGACCGCCACGCGGCGGCCCTCCGGCTCGACCGGTCCGGCCAGCTCGTAGGCGCCCGCCGCGCCAGGATAGATATGGGTGTTCTCGATCAACACCCGTTCCGCGCCATTCATGTCGATCATGCCGCCTCCCGGCCCAGGGCCGCCTCCACCAGCGATCTGGCGTAGTCGGTGCGCGGCGCCGTGAACACCTGCTCCGCGTCGCCGGTCTCGACGATGTCGCCCTGCCTCATCACGATGACGCGATGAGACATGGCGCGAACCACCTTCAGATCGTGGGATATGAACAAGTACGCGAGTTTATGTCGATGCTGGAGGCGGCGGAGGAGGTCAACGATCTGCACTTGCACAGTCATGTCAAGCGCGGACGTCGGTTCGTCCAGCACCAGCAGCTTCGGTTTCAGGATCATGGCCCGCGCGATGGCGATGCGTTGGCGCTGTCCGCCCGAGAATTCATGCGGATAGCGGTCCATCGTGGCGGGATCGAGCCCGACTTCATGCAGGGCGCGGGCCACCGCCTCGCGCGGGGGGCCGATGTCAGGCACCTGGTGAATGCTCAATCCCTCGGCCACGATGCGTCCGACGGTCATCCGCGGGCTGAGCGAGCCGAACGGATCCTGGAACACCATCTGCATCTCGCGGCGCAGCGGGCGCATGCGGCGGGCTTTCCAGCCCTGCACGTCGCGCCCGTCGACCAGCACCGGCCCTTCGGAAGAGATCAGCCGCATCAGCGCCAGCGCCAGCGTGGTCTTGCCCGAACCGCTTTCGCCGACGATCCCCAGCGTCTCGCCCTGGCGCAGCGCCAGTTCGGCGTGATTGACCGCCTTGACGTATCCCGCCTCCCGCCGCAGGAAGCCGCGCCGGATCGGGAACCAGACCTTGAGGCCGGTGGTCTCGACCACGGTGGGCGCGTTCTCGATCGGGGGGGAAGGGGCGCCGGTGGGCTCGGCCGCCAGCAGCTTGCGGGTGTAGGGGTGCCGGGGATCGGCGAAGAGCGCGGCGGTGTCGTTGGTCTCCACGATCTCGCCATGCTGCATCACCGCCACGCGGTCGGCGATGCGGCGCACGATGCCCAGATCATGGGTGATGAACAGCATCGCGAGCCCTTCCTCGCGCTGAAGGTCCTTCAGCAGGTCGAGGATCTGGGCCTGGATGGTGACGTCGAGCGCGGTGGTCGGCTCGTCGGCGATCAGCAGGCGCGGCCCGTTGGCCAGCGCCATCGCGATCATAACCCGCTGCCGCTGGCCGCCGGAAAGCTGGTGGGGGTAATCCGCCAGTCGGGTCTCGGGGTCGCGGATGCCGACCTTGCGCAGCAGGTCGAGGATGCGGGCGCGCGCGGCGTCGCCCTTCAGGTTCTGGTGCAGCGACAGGCTCTCCGCCAGCTGCCGCTCGATGGTGTGGAGCGGGTTGAGCGAGGTCATCGGCTCCTGGAACACGAAGCTGACGGCATTGCCGCGCATGGCGCGCAGGCGGGGTTCGGCGGCGCCGACCATCTCCTCGCCCTCGAACCGGACCGAGCCCGCGATTTCGGCCGAGTCGGGCACCAGGCCCACGGTGGCCAGCGCCGAGACCGACTTGCCCGAGCCGCTTTCGCCCACCAGCGCCAGGGTTTCGCCCGGGGCGACATGGAAGGAGATGCCGCGCACGGCCGCGATCGTCGCCTCGCGGGTGCGGAACGAGACGCTCAGGTCATGGACGTCGAGGATGGACACATTTTCGATCATGACATGAACCTAACATTAATCTTGACGCAGGGCGAGCCGTCGGCGGGGATTTGTCACGCCTATGCGCGTGTGTCGCATGCGCGCCACGGTTCGCCCTAGCGGAACGCTTTTCTCGGGTCGAACGCGTCGCGGACCGCCTCGAACACGAACACCAGCAGCGAAAGCATGATGGCGAAGGTGAAAAAAGCGGTGAAGCCGAGCCAGGGCGCCTGCAGGTTGTTCTTGCCCTGCAAGGCGAGGTCGCCGAGCGAGGGATAGGAGGCCGGCAGCCCGAAGCCGATGAAGTCGAGCGTGGCCAGGGTCGAGATCGAGGCGGTCAGGATGAAAGGCATCATGGTCAGCGTCGCCACCATCGCATTGGGCAGCAGGTGGCGGAACATGATGGTCCAGTCGCCGACCCCCAGCGCGCGGGCGGCGCGGACGTATTCGAAGTTCCGGGCGCGGAGGAACTCGGCCCGCACCACGCCCACCAGCGCCGTCCACTGGAACAGCGACAGCAGGATCAGCATCGACCAGAAGGTCGGCTCGATGATCGCGGCGATGATCATGATCAGGAACAGGACCGGGATCGCCGACCAGATCTCCTCCACCCGCTGAAAGACCAGGTCCACCCAGCCGCCGAAATAGCCTTGCGCCGCGCCCGCCACCACGCCGATGACGGTCGAGAGCAGGGTCAGCGCCAGCCCGAACAGGACCGAGATCCGGAACCCGTAGATCACGCGCGCCAGCACGTCGCGCGCCTGGTCGTCGGTGCCCAGCCAGTGCGTCGCGTCGGGGGCGGAGGGCGCGCGGCCGACCCCGTAGGCGATGGTGTCGTAGGAAAACGCGATGGGCGGCCACCAGATGGAGCCCGCCACGGCGCCCTCCACCGGCTCTCCGGCCCGCATTTTCTCGGCCAGCGCCTCTGGGTCGTCGAAGCAGGCGTCGAGGCCGCCGGTCAGGATCAGGCAGCGGACCTCCGGGGCGCGGTAGTCGGCCTCGGTCTGGAAATCTCCGCCGAAATCGGTCTCGGGGTGGAACTCGAAGATCGGGAACATCACGTCGCCGCGATAGACCACCCAGAGCGGGCGGTCGTTGGCCACGAACTCGGCGCAAAGGGCGACGACGAACAGGACCGCGAAGATCCACATCGACCAGAAGCCGCGCTTGTTGGACTTGAAATTCTCCCACCGCCGGCGCTGCAGCGGGTCGAGCGCGAAGCGCCCCGTCGCCTGCGGCGGCGGCGGGGGGACCAGGGTGGCGGGCGCGGGGGCGGCGCGGTCCAGGGTCTCGGCGCCGCTCATGCCTCGCGGCTCTCGAAATCGATGCGGGGGTCGATCCACACATAGGTCAGGTCGGAGATCAGCTTCACCACCATCCCCATCAGCGAGAACAGGAAGAGGGTGCCGAACACCACCGGATAGTCGCGGTTGAGCACGCTCTCGTAGCCCAGCAGCCCGAGCCCATCGAGCGAGAACACGATCTCGATGATGAACGCCCCGGTGAAGAAGATCGAGATGAAGGCGCCGGGGAACCCCGCGATCACGATCAGCATGGCGTTGCGGAACACGTGGCCATAGAGGATCTTGCGCTCGGTCAGCCCCTTGGCGCGCGCGGTCATCACGTATTGCTTGCGGATCTCGTCGAGGAACGAGTT
>NZ_JBSRTQ010000183.1:0-7434 GCF_055129145.1 Albimonas sp.
ACCTTCGCCACCGCGATGCGGCCCGCCGCCTGCGCGACGGCGGGGAAAGCGGCCCCGGTGTCATTCAAAAAGTGCAGCATGGCTCAGGCTCCCGTGCTGGCGAGACGGACCGCGGCGACGATGCGCTGGTAGCAGCCGCAGCGGCAGATGTTGCCTGCCATGGCCTCCAGGATCTCGTCGTCGGTCGGCTTGGGATTGGCGTCGAGGAACGCGGCCGCCTGCATGATCTGTCCGGCCTGGCAGAAGCCGCATTGCGGCACGTTCAGCGCCCGCCACGCGACCTGCACCGGGTGATCGCCGGCGGGGTCCAGCCCCTCGATGGTGGTGACCGCCTGGCCGGCGACCTGGCCGAGCGTGACCTGGCAGGATTTCTCCGCCTTGCCCGCCACATGCACGGTGCAGGCCCCGCAGAGGCCCACGCCGCAGCCGTATTTGGTGCCGGGCAGCCCGGCCGCGTCGCGGATCGCCCAGAGCAGGGGGGTGTCGTCGGGCGCGTCGAGCGTCAGATCGCGTCCGTTGAGGGTCAGCGTGGCCATGCGGTCCTCCCTGGCTTGGGGAGCGCCGTGGGGCCGCGCTCCCGCTCGCTTGGGCGACAAGGCGCGCCCTTCAGCGGGGGAGTGTGCCGATGCGGCTGACGCCGGGGTATAGGACCAAAGTCGGACGCGGCGCGGGAGAGGCGGCCGGGCTCAGTCCTTCTTGCGCGAGGCCTTTTCCGCGATCCCCGACACGCCTTCGCGCGCCTCCAGCACCCGGGCGACGTCGGCCAGCGACAGCCCGCGCGAGGCGAGCATCACCATCAGGTGATAGAGCGCGTCGGCGGCCTCCAGCTTCAGCTCGGCCATGTCGTCGGCCGCGGCGGCGATCACCGCCTCCACCGCCTCCTCGCCGAATTTCTGGGCGCATTTCAGCGGGCCCTTGGAGAAGAGGCGCGCGGTATGGCTGGACGACGGATCCGCCCCGCGCCGGGCCTGGATGGCCGCGTCGAGCCGGGCCAGCACCGCGAGGTCATGGTCCGCGACGGCGGCGGGCGAGGCGTCGGCGGGCGCGGAGACGGGCTTGCTGGGCATGAAATCGGCTTTCGTAAGGTCGGCAGGCAGGCAGGCGGACGGTTCAGGTCGGGCGCACGGCGATGCCGGCGGCGGCCATCGCCGCCTTGGCCTCGGCGATCGAGTGCTGGCCGAAATGGAAGATCGAGGCGGCGAGCACGGCGGAGGCATGGCCCTCCGTCACCCCTTCCACCAGATGCTCGAGCGTGCCGACCCCGCCCGAGGCGATGACCGGGATCCCCACCGCGTCGGCGATGGCGCGGGTCAGGGGCAGATTGTAGCCGGCCCGCGTGCCGTCGCGGT
Source organism: Albimonas sp. (assembly GCF_055129145.1). NCBI lineage: Bacteria > Pseudomonadati > Pseudomonadota > Alphaproteobacteria > Rhodobacterales > Paracoccaceae > Albimonas > Albimonas sp. The sequence goes on from NZ_JBSRTQ010000183.1 coordinate 1,350, forward strand.
CCATGGAGGTCAGCAGGATCTCGCCCGCGCCCTTCGATTCCATCAGCAGGGCGAATTCCACCGCGTCGATGCCGGTGCGGGTGCGCCCGCCATGGGTGAAGATCTCCCAGCGTCCCGGCTCGACGGTCTTCGCGTCGATGGCGACGGTGATGCACTGGGCGCCGAATTTTTCCGACGCCCGCGCGATCACGTCCGGGTCGGCGACGGCGGCGGTGTTGAACGACACCTTGTCGGCGCCTGCCAGCAGCAGGGCGCGCACATCCTCGGGCGTGCGCACCCCGCCGCCGATGGTCAGCGGCATGAAGCACTGCTCGGCGGTGCGCGAGACGATGTCGAGGAGGGTGCCCCGGCCTTCGTGGCTGGCGGCGATGTCGAGGAAGCAGAGCTCGTCGGCGCCCGCCGCGTCATAGGCGCGCGCGGCCTCCACCGGGTCGCCGGCGTCGCGCAGGCCCTCGAAGTTGACGCCCTTGACCACGCGGCCGTCCTTCACGTCGAGGCAGGGGATCACGCGGGTCTTGAGCATGGGGCGGGGCCTTTCGGGCGAAGGGAGCGCGGCGCACAATAGTCGCCGGGGGCGCCCGGCGCCAGCCGCGGGGCGCCGCGTCAGGGTCGCGCCCGGGCCTCACGTCCCGCCCGCGGCGCGTGGGGGCGGGGGCGCCGGGCGGGGCCGTCTCGGGGGGGGGGCGGGCCGGGGATGAGGTCGGAGGCGGGAAAGGCTCAGGCGGCGAGGAAGGCCGCCGCCTCCGCCGGGTCGAGCCGCCCGTCATAGAGCGCCCGGCCCGAAATCACCCCGTCCAGCGGCGCCCCGCAGGCCTTCGCGGCGCGGATGTCGTCCATCGAGGCGACCCCGCCCGAGACGATGACCGGGATCGACACGGCGTGCGCCAGCGCGGCGGAGGCCGCGATGTTCGCCCCGCCCATCGCCCCGTCCCGGTCGATGTCGGTGTGGATGATGGCCGCGACGCCCGCATCCTCGAACCGGCGGGCGAGGTCCAGCGCCTCGATCTCGGTGGTCTCCGCCCAGCCCTCGACCGCCGCCTTGCCGTCGCGGGCGTCGATGCCGACCGCCACCTTGCCGGGGAAGGCGCGCGCGGCCGCCTTCACGAAATCGGGGTTGCGCACCGCGGCGGTGCCGAGGATCACCCGGGCGACGCCGCGCGAGAGCCACGCCTCGACGCCCGCCATGTCGCGGATGCCGCCGCCGAGCTGCGCGGGGATGGTGAGCGCGCCGAGGATCGCCTCCACCGCGGCGCCGTTGGCCGACTGGCCGGCGAAGGCCCCGTCGAGGTCCACGATATGCAGCCACCCGCAGCCGGCGTCCTGGAAGGCGCGAGCCTGGGCGGCGGGGTCGTCGTTGAACACGGTGGCCGCGTCCATGTCGCCGCGCAGCAGGCGCACGCAGGCGCCGCCCTTCAGGTCGATGGCGGGGTAGAGGATCATGGCGCGGGTCTCCGGATGTCCGGGTGGCGGGTCGGCTTCGGCGCCGGTTTGGCGCGACGGAACGGGGAAGGCAAGCCGGCCGGGGTCGGGAAACGGCGTCAGGCGCGCCGTCCTCTCCACGCGCCGCGAGCGGGACGGCGCAACCCGCGGGCCCTCGACGCGGCGCATCCGTCCCGCGGGCTCAGGGCGCCCAGGCCAGAAAATTGGCGATCAGGCGCAGGCCGGTGGCCTGGCTCTTCTCGGGGTGGAACTGCGTGCCCGCCATGTTGTCCCGCCCGACCATCGCCGTGACCGCCCCGCCATGCTCGACATGGGCGAAGCGCTCTTGCGGACGGACCGGGGTCAGGTGGAACGAGTGCACGAAATAGGCGTGGTCCCCGTCCGCGATCCCCGCCAGCAGCGGATGCGGCCGGTCGATGACCAGTTGGTTCCACCCCATATGCGGGATCTTGAGCGCCGGGTCCGCGGGCCGGATCAGGTCCACGTCGCCTTCGATCCAGCCGAAGCCGTCATGGGCGCCATGCTCGAGCCCGCGGCTCGCCATCAGCTGCTGGCCGACGCAGATCCCCAGAAACGGGGTTCCGGCGGCGACCCGCGCCTCCAGCGTCTCCCACATGTCGGGCACCGCGCGCAGCCCGGCGCGGCAATCGGCGAAGGCCCCCACCCCCGGCAGCACGATGCGGTCGGCCCGCGCGGCCTCGGCCGCGTCCGACGTCACCACCACCGGCCCGCCGCGCCCGGTCTCGCGCGCCATCCGCTCGAAGGACTTCGCCGCCGAATGCAGGTTGCCCGAGCCGTAGTCGATGATCGCGGTGGTCACAGCGCCCCCTTGGTGGACGGGATGGCGCCGGCCTGCCGCGGATCGGCCTCGACCGCTTCGCGCAGCGCGCGGGCCACCGCCTTGAAGGCGCTTTCGGCGATGTGGTGCGAATTGGCTCCGTCGAGCAGGGCGACGTTCAGCGTCATCCGCGCGTTCATCGCCAGCGCGGTGAAGAACTCGCGCACCAGCTCGGTGTCGAAGCTCCCGATCTTCTCGGTCGGGAAATCCACCTTCCACACGAGGAACGGCCGGCCCGAGAGGTCGAGGGCCGCGCGGGTCAGCGCCTCGTCCATCGGCAAGAGGCAGGCGCCGTAGCGCCGGATCCCGCGCTTGTCGCCCACCGCCTGCGCCAAGGCCTGACCGATGGCGATGCCCACGTCCTCGACCGAGTGGTGGTCGTCGATCTGCAGATCCCCGTCGCAGCGCACGGTGAGATCGCACAGCGAGTGGCGGGCGAGCTGGTCGAGCATGTGGTCGAAGAAGCCGATCCCGGTGCGGCAGTCGTGCCGCCCGGTCCCGTCGAGGTCGATCTCGACGGTGATGTCGGTCTCGTTGGTCTTGCGGGCGACGCGGGCGCTGCGCATGGCCGGATCCTCCGGTTTCGGGGCGGGGACCGTATAGCGGGCGGGGGGGCGGGAGGGAAGCGGCGGCGGGGACGCGGGGGCGGGGACGCGGGGGCGGGCGCCTTCGGGTGGCGTCCTCCGCCCCTCGCCCCTATATGCGGCTCACCCGATCCAAAACCCCGAAGGCGGAGACCCATGAGCGACGACCGATTTCCCGGCTGGCACGGCACCACCATCCTCGCGGTGCGGCGCGGCGGCCGCGTCGTCGTCGCCGGCGACGGCCAGGTCAGCCTCGGCCAGACCGTGATCAAGGGCACCGCCCGCAAGGTCCGCCGCCTGTCGCCGGGCGGGCGCGACGTGGTCGCGGGCTTCGCCGGCTCCACCGCCGACGCCTTCACGCTGCTGGAGCGGCTGGAGACCAAGCTCGAGGCCCAGCCCGGCCAGCTGATGCGCGCCTGCGTCGACCTCGCCAAGGACTGGCGCACCGACAAGTATCTGCGCAACCTCGAGGCCATGCTGATCGTCACCGATGGCGAGCTGCTCTTCGTCATCACCGGCGCCGGCGACGTGCTGGAGCCCGAGCATGACGTGACCGCCATCGGTTCGGGCGGCAATTACGCGCTCGCCGCCGCCCGGGGGCTGATGGCCACCGACATGGACGCCGAGGCCGTGGCCCGCGCCGCGATGGCCATCGCCGCCGACATCTGCGTCTACACCAACGGCAATCTGACGGTCGAGAGCATCGGACCGGGACCCGGAGCCGCCGTTGCCGTCTGATCCCGCCGCGCCCCCCGCCGCCGCCGTCCCCGCTCCCTCCCCCTCGGGCCTCGACGCCGGCGACCTGCGCGCCGCGGTCGCCGCGGGCATGGTGAGCGAGGCGCAGGCCGCCTCCCTCGCCGCCCTCGCCCAGTCCCGCCGCGGGTTCCGCGAGCGGCTGGGGGACGAGCCGTTCGAGCTGTTCCGCGGCCTCAACGACGTGTTCGTGGCGCTGGGCGTGGCGCTGCTCGGGCTCGGGCTCTGGCTCGCCGGGCTGGCGCTGGGTCTGGTCTCCACGGGGATCGTCGGCCTCGCCGGAGCCTGGCTGCTCGCCGAATATCTCACCCGGCGGCGGCGCATGACCCTGCCGAGCCTGCTGCTCGCCCTCGGCGCGGCGCTGTCGTCCATGGCCATCGCCGCGGGCCTGCTGCCCGAGGCGATGGGAATCGGGGCCACGGCCGGCATCGTCAGCCTCGCCGCCGCCGCCGGGGCGCTCGCCTTCCACCTGCGCTTCCGCCTGCCCTTCGCGCTGTTCCCCGTCGCCGTCGGCCTCTACGGCGCGCTGATCGCCGCGGTCTGGCCGGGCGAGGCCGAAGTCGCCGCCCGCGCGCTGGAGGGGGGCGGCTTCGCCGCGCTCTTCGACCTCGGCGGCTCCTCGGTCTTCGCCTTCGCGACGCTGGCCTTCGGCATCGCCTGCTTCGCCACGGCGCTCGCCTTCGACCTGCGCGATCCGCACCGGGTCGGGCGGCTGTCGGCCTGCGGGTTCTGGCTGCACCTCGCCGCCGGGCCGGCCATCGTCAACACCGTGGCGCTCAGCCTGCTGCGCCACGAAGGCGTCGCGGCGGGGGCGGGCCTCATCGCCTTCCTCGCGCTGATCGTGCTCGCCGCGCTGATCATCGACCGGCGCAGCTTTCTCATGGCCGCCGCCGGCTACCTCGCCTCCATCGTGTGGAGCCTCGCCGCCGCCGCCGATCTGGGCGCGGCGGGCGGGCTGATCGCGCTCGGCGCGCTGGTGGTGGCGCTCGGCTCGGGCTGGACCGGCCTGCGCGCCCGCCTGCTCGGCGCGCTGCCCCACTTCCCCGGCAAGGACCGCCTGCCGCCCTGGACGCTGCGCCTCCCGGAACCCTCGCCCTCCCCGGAGACTTCTGCATGACCGACCTGACCCCGCGCGAGATCGTCTCTGAGCTCGACCGCTACATCATCGGCCAGGGCGACGCCAAACGCGCCGTCGCCGTCGCCCTGCGCGCCCGCTGGCGCCGCCGCCGCCTGCCGGCCGCGATGCAGCCCGAGGTGACGCCGAAGAACATCCTGATGATCGGGCCGACCGGCGTCGGCAAGACCGAGATCAGCCGCCGTCTGGCGAAGCTCGCCCGCGCCCCGTTCCTCAAGGTCGAGGCCACCAAGTTCACCGAGGTGGGTTACGTGGGCCGCGACGTCGAGCAGATCATCCGCGACCTCGTCGAATCCGCGATCATCATGACCCGCGAGCAGCGGCGCGAGGAGATGCAGGCCCACGCCCATGCGGCGGCGGAGGAACGCGTGCTCGACGCCCTCACCGGCCCCGGCTCGCGCGAAGGCACCCGCGAGATGTTCCGCCGCAAGCTGCGGGCGGGCGAGCTCGACGACACCGAGATCGAGGTCGAAGTGACCGACACGTCGAACCCGATGGCGATGTTCGAGCTTCCGGGCCAGCAGCCGGGCCAGATGGCCGATCTGGGCGCGATGTTCGGAAAGGCGCTGGGCGGGCGCACCAAGAAGCGCAAGCTCAAGATCCGCGACAGCCACGACCTGCTGATCGCCGAAGAGGCCGACAAGCTGGTGGATCAGGAACGCGTCACCCGCGACGCGCTGGAGGCGGTGGAGCAATCCGGCATCGTCTTCCTCGACGAGATCGACAAGGTCTGCGCCCGCGAAGGGGCGCGCGGCGCCGATGTCAGCCGCGAGGGCGTGCAGCGCGACCTGCTGCCGCTGATCGAGGGGACGACGGTCTCCACCAAGCACGGCCCTGTCAAGACCGACCATATCCTGTTCATCGCCTCGGGGGCGTTCCACGTCTCCAAGCCCTCGGACCTGCTGCCCGAATTGCAGGGGCGACTGCCGATCCGGGTGGAGCTGCAGGCGCTGACCGAAGCCGATTTCGTCCGCATCCTGACCGAGACCGACAACGCCCTCACCGGCCAGTATTCGGCGCTGCTGGCGACCGAGGGCGTGACGGTGACCTTTGCGGAGAGCGGCGTGGCGGCGCTGGCCGAGATCGCCGCCGAGGTGAACCGCACGGTGGAGAACATCGGCGCAAGGCGGCTCTACACCATCCTGGAACGGGTCTTCGAGGAGTTGAGTTTCGAGGCCCCCGACCGCGACGGCCAGTCGGTCGAGATCGACCGCGCCTATGTCGAGGAACGGGTGGCGAAGCTGGCGAAATCGACGGACATGAGCCGCTACGTGCTCTGACGGCGGGGCGCGGCGCGGGTTGGTGGCGGGGGGAAGAAAGCGGGGTGGTCATGGC
>NZ_JBSRTQ010000184.1:0-7448 GCF_055129145.1 Albimonas sp.
GTGGCCGAGCATCGCCGGGCCGAGGCCATGGCGCTCGCCCGCGGGTCGCGCCCCAAAACCGTGTGGCAGCTCAACGGCGCGGGCGCGGTCGGCGGGCAGGCGCTGACCGGCATCGCGGCGCTCGCCCGTCTGCGCGCCGACCCGCGCGTCGCGGGCCGCGCCGCGATCTGGCCGTTCGAGACCGGCTTCGACCCCGCCCCCCCCGCGCCGGGGCAAGCGGTGCTGGCCGAGATCTACCCCTCGCTCATCCCCCCACATCCGTCGGAGCCGATCAAGGACGCGGGCCAGGTCCGCGCCATCGCCGAGGCTCTGGCCAGGCTCGACGCGGAGGGCGCGCTGGCCCCGCTTCTGGCCGCGCCCGAGGGTCTGACCGGCGACGAGCGGCGCGTGGCGGAGGCTGAAGAGGGTTGGATCCTCGGCCTCGGCCACGAAGCGGCGTTGCGCCGGCATGGTCCGCCCGGGAAGGCCCCGGCCGAGCCGTGGGACGGGTCATGGGAACGCGACCCCGCCTGCATCTACGAAAAGAGTTTTGCCATTGTCCGGGCGGAGGCGCGGCTGGATCGCTTCGCCCCGGACCTCGCCGAGCTGGCGGTGCGCGTCGTCCATGCCTGCGGGCTGGTCGAGGCGGCGGACGGTCTGGAGGCCTCGGCCGAGGTGATGACCGCGGGGCGCGCGGCGCTGGCCGCCGGCGCGCCGGTGATCTGCGACGCGGCGATGGTGGCCCATGGCATAATCCGGCGCGGGCTGCCCGAGGGGGTGGAGGTGATGACCGCCATCGCCCATCCCGATTGCGGGGCGCGGGCGGCGGCGGAGGCCACGACCCGCTCGGCGGCGTCGATGGACCTGATGGCGCCCCGTTTCGGCGGCGCGGTGATCGCCATCGGCAACGCGCCGACCGCCCTCTTCCGCCTGCTGGAGCTGATTGACGAAGGCGCGCCGCGTCCTGCCGCGATCCTCGGCTTTCCGGTGGGCTTCGTCGGCGCGGCCGAGAGCAAGGCGGCGCTGGCCGCGAACCCCCGCGGGATCCCCTTCGCGACCTTGCACGGGCGCATGGGCGGCTCGGCCATCGCCGCGGCGGCGGTGAACGCGCTGGCGCTGGGCCTGCGCGGCGACGGGCTCGCCACCCCGACGGAGACCGCGCGATGAGCGGCCTCTGGCTCCAGATCGTGGGGATCGGCGAGGACGGGCCGAACGGCCTCTCGCCCGACGCCCGCGCGGCGCTGCATTCCGCCGAGGTGATCGTCGGGGGCGCCCGCCACCATGCGCTCACGCCCGGGTCCAGGGCCGAGCGCATCCGCTGGCCTTCGCCCTTCGACGTGTTGGTGGAGCGCATCGCCATGCTCGAGGGCCGGCGCACGGTGGTTCTGGTCACCGGCGACCCGTTGTGGTTCTCCGCCGGCGCAAGGCTGGCGGAGGCGTTTCCCGATGCGGTGATCCATCCCCATGTCTCCGCCTTCCAGCTCGCCGCCGCGCGGATGGGCTGGCGGTTCGAGACCTGCACGCCGCTCACCGTCCATGGCCGCGACGCGGTGGCGATCCGCCCGCGGATCCAGCTCGGCGCGCGGCTGCTGATCCTCGCCGCCGGGCCGGAGACGGCGGAGGAGATCGGCGCGATCCTGGTCGAGGACGGCTATGGCGAGAGCCCGATGCGCGCGCTCTCCCACATCAACGGCCCGCGCGAGGCGTGGACCGAGGCGCCCGCCGCCGCCTGGGGCGCGGGCCGGCTGCCGCCGCATCCGGGGCTGACCACGCTGGCGGTGGACTGCGTGGCGGGGGAGGGGGCGCGGCTGGCGCCGGCGTCTCCGGGGCTCGCCGACGACCTGTTCGAGCATGACGGGGTGATGACCAAGCGTGAGGTGCGCGCGGTGACGCTGGCGCGGCTCGCGCCATTGCCGGGGCAGCTTTTGTGGGACGTGGGCTGCGGCTGCGGGTCCGTCGCGGTGGAGTGGATGCGCGCGGCGCAGGGCGCCCGGGCGGTGGGGATCGAGCCGCGGGCCGACCGCCGGGCGCTCGCCGCCGCCAATGCGCGCCGCTTGGGCACGCCCGGATTGGACATTCGCGAGGGGACCGCGCCCGACGCGCTGGCCGGGTTGCCGACGCCGGACGCGGTGTTCCTGGGCGGGGGCTTGAGCGAGGCGGCGGTGGGCGCGGCGCTCGCCGTCCTGCGGCCGCGGGGGCGGCTGGTGGCGAACGCGGTGACGCTGGAAAGCGAGGCGCTGCTGCTGGCGCTGCATGCGCGATTGGGCGGGGATCTGGCGCGGATCTCGATCTCGCGCGCCGCGCCGGTCGGCGGGCGCACCGGCTGGCGGCCGGCGATGGATGTGACGCAATGGAGCCTCGAGACATGACCGCGCCCCGAACTGCGTCCGGAACGCTCTACGGCCTCGGCCTCGGGCCCGGCGACCCGGAGCTGATGACGCTCAAGGCCGACCGCCTGATACGCGCCTGCCCGGTGATCGCCTATCCGGCGCCGGACAGCGGGAACAGTTTCGCGCGGTCCATCGCCGCCGGGTCGATCCCGGCGGGGATCGAAGAGATCCCCATCGTGATCCCGATGCGCGAGGCGCGCGAGCCGGCGCAGGCGGTCTATGACCGGGCGGCGGAGGTGCTGGCGGCGCGGCTGGAGGCGGGGCTCGACGTGGCGGTGCTGTGCGAGGGGGATCCGTTCTTCTACGGGTCCTTCATGTATCTTTTCGCGCGGCTCGCGGGGCGGCATCGGGTCGTGGTGGTGCCGGGGGTGAGTTCTTTGACGGCCGCCGCGGCGGCGGCGGGACGGCCTTTGTGCGCGCGGGATTCGGGGCTGGCGGTGCTGCCGGGGACGCTGCCGGAGGCGGAGCTTGCGGCGCGCCTGCGCGCGATGACCGCGGGCGGCGGCGGGGCGGCGATCCTGAAGGTGGGGCGCAGGCTCGCCCGGCTGACGGCGCTGCTGCAGGCCGAGGGCCTGGCGGACCGGGCGATCTATGTGGGCCATGCGAGCCTTGGCGGGCAGGTGGTGGCGCCGTTGGCGGAGGCGCCGGCGGCGGCGCCTTACTTTTCGATGATCCTGGTGCCCGGGATCGACGCGCATGTCGGCTGAAGCCGGGCGGCGCGCCTTCCGTCCCGCCAGGCCGCATCGGGGCGCCCGCGCCGCGGGGGGACGTGGACGCGGGCTGGAACGGGCGCGGGGCGGGAACGGAACGAGCAGGGGAGAGGCGCGATGAACGCGACGGATCGGGATGCGGCGCAGGATCAGGCGCCGGCGGTGGTGTGGTTCTCGCCCTCGGCCGAGGCCGCGGCCCGGCGCGCCGTGACGGCGCTGGGCGGACGGGCCGCGCCTTGCGGGGCGGCCGGGGCGGCGGGCGTCCAGGCGGGCGTGGCGGAGAGCCTGCGCGGGCTTTTCGCCGCCGGGGTCCCGATGGTGGCGGTGATGGCCTCGGGCATCGTGATCCGGGCGCTGGCCCCGCTGCTGGGCGACAAGCGGGCCGAACCCGCGGTGGTGGCGCTGGCCGAGGACGGCTCGGTCGCCGTGCCGCTGCTGGGGGGGCATCACGGGGCGAATGATCTGGCGCGGCGGCTGGCGGAGGCGTTCGGCGGGGCGGCGGCGGTGACCACGGCCGGCGACGTGAGCCTCGGCGTGGCGCTGGACGCGCCGCCCGCCGGCTGGCGATTGGAGAATCCAGAGGACGCGAAAGGGGCCATGTCCGGGCTGCTGGCCGGGCGCGCGGCGCGGCTGGCGGGCGAGGCCGGTTGGCTGGCGCCGCTTGGCGCGCGCGTGGCGCGTGAGGCGGGGCCGGCCGAAGCGGGCGCGCCCGTGGTCCTGTCGGTCGAGGGCGCGGCGCCGCTGATCTTCCGCCGCCAGCGGCTGGCGCTGGGCGTCGGCTGCGCGCGGGGCTGCCCGCCGGATGAGCTGATCGGATTGGTTCGCAAGCGGCTGGCGGAGGCGGGGCTGTCGGCCTGGGAAGTCGCCTCCGTGCACTCGCTGGACCTGAAGGCGGACGAGGCGGCGGTCCATGCGCTTGCCGCCGATCTCGGCGTGCCGGCGCGGTTCCACACCGCGGCGGCGCTGGAGGCGGAGGCGGAGCGGTTGGAAAACCCGTCCGACGTGGTGTTCGCGGAGACCGGTTGCCATGGCGTCGCCGAGGGCGCGGCGCTGGCGGCGGCCGGGCCGGAGGGGCGGCTGCTCGCCCCCAAGGCCAAGACCGCGATGGCCACTTGCGCGGTGGCGGAGCTGGGCGCGGCGCCGGGGGCTGTGGGGGCGCGGCGCGGGCGGCTCTCGGTCGTCGGCATCGGGCCGGGGGCGGCGGACTGGCGCACGCCCGAGGCCTCGCGCCTGATCGCGGAGGCCGACGAGCTGATCGGCTACGGGTTCTACATCGACCTTCTGGGTCCGCTCGCCGCCGGCAAGCCGCGCGCCGATTTCGGCCTGGGCGAGGAGGAGGCGCGGTGCCGCCATGCGCTCGAACGCGCGGGCGAGGGGCGGAACGTGGCCCTGATCTGCTCGGGCGACGCAGGCATCTACGCGATGGGCGCGCTGGTGATGGAGCTGCTGGACCGGGACGAGGGCCGGGGCGGGGTCTCCGCCGCCGCGCGCCGGGTCGAGGTGGTGAACGCGCCCGGGGTTTCGGCGCTGCAGGCGGCCTCGGCGCGGGCGGGGGCGCTGCTGGGGCATGATTTCTGCGCGATCTCGCTGTCGGACCTGCTGACGCCGCGCGAGGACATCCTGAAGCGCCTGAAGGCGGCGGCGGAGGGGGATTTCGTCATCGCCTTCTACAACCCCGTCTCGCGCCGCCGCCGCGACCTGCTCGACCGCGCCCGCGAGATCCTGCTGGCGCACCGGCCGGCCGACACCCCGGTGCTGCTGGCCCGCAGCCTCGGCCGCCCGGATGAGAGCCTTGCGCGGCGCACGCTGGCGGGGCTGCGGACCGACGAGGTCGACATGATGACGGTGGTGCTGGTGGGCGCCTCGCGCAGCCGGGCGTTCGAGACGGGCGACCGGAGCGCGGGGGCGGAGGGGTTCCGGCTCTACACCCCCCGCGGCTACGCCAAGTGGATCGACGGGGTCGCGGCGGAATGAGCGTCGGGAGCGGCGCGACGAAAGGGGCGCCAGGCGGCCCCCGCCTGCCCGCGCCGCGGGGCGCCGTGACGCGGGCGGGACCGGGGCGGGGCCGCCCGTCGAAGAGCATTCACAGGAAAGGAGGCCCGCGATGACGGTGCATTTCATCGGCGCCGGACCCGGCGACCCCGAGCTGATCACGGTCAAGGGCGCGCGGCTGATCGCATCCTGTCCGGTCTGCCTCTATGCCGGCTCGCTGGTGCCGCCGGCGGTCGTGGCGGGGGCGCCGAAAGGGGCTCGGGTGCTCGATACCGCGCCGATGACGCTCGACGACATTCTGGTGGAGATCGAGGCGGCGCATGCGGCGGGCCTCGACGTGGCGCGGGTGCATTCGGGGGATCCGTCGCTTTACGGCGCGATCGCCGAGCAGATCCGGCGGCTGAATGCGGCCGGCATCCCGTGGGAGATCACGCCGGGGGTGCCGGCTTTCGCCGCCGCCGCGGCGGCGATGGGCAAGGAGCTGACCTTGCCCGAGATCTCCCAGACGCTGATCGTGACGCGCACCGCCGGCAAGGCCTCGGGCATGCCGGAGGGCGAGGATCTGGAGACGCTGGGGCGGTCGGGGGCGACGCTGGCGCTGCATCTGTCGATCCGGAACCTGCGGGATATCGAACGGAAACTGGTTCCGCTTTATGGCGCGGATTGCCCGGTGGCGGTGGCGTATCGGGTGGGCTGGCCGGACCAGGCGTTTCTTTACGGGACGCTGAGCGATATCCGCGAGAAGGTGCGCAAGGCGAAGCTGACCCGCACCGCGCTGATCTTCGTGGGGCGGGTGCTGGGCGAGCATGATTTCCGCGACAGCGCGCTCTATGACGGGGCGCATCCCCATGTGCTGAGACCGCAGCGCCGGGCCTGAGCCAGGCCGCGCGACGACCCCTGCGCCGGTCGGACCAGGGCGCCCGCGCGGCGGTTGCGGCGGGGAGGCCGGTTGAACCCGGGGACTGGTTTCGCCGGGGCCGGCCTCAGCCCGGGCCGATCAGATGCGCGTAGCTGCCCATCACCGAGCCCCGGCGCAGGCCCATGGCGGGGAGGGGCGCGTGGGCGGCATCCGCGGCGTCGAACAGACGCTCGGCCGCGCCCTCCGAGACCACCGTCGCATAGTGGAATTCGTGGGCGAGGAGCGGGCCCTGCCACGGCGCGCCGGGGCGGGGCGTCAGGCGGCGATAGCCGAGATGCAGGCGCCGCGTCGCGAAGGAGGTGACGAGGGGCAGCAGGCCGAGCATCTCGTGCCGGGCGCCCTGCGCGTCGATCAGGCCCTCGCCCAGCGTCATGTAGCCGCCGCACTCGCCCAGAATCCGGGCGCCGCGCGCCGCCGCCTGCGCCATGCCGGCCCGAAACCGGCGGGCGGCGGCGAGGCGGGGGGCGTGGAGCTCGGGATAGCCGCCGGGCAGGAACACGGCGTCGGCGTCGGGGGCGGGGGCCTCGTCGGCGAGCGGCGAGAAGGGGCGTATTTCGGCCCCCTGCGCGCGCCAGTCGGCGAGGTGATGCGGGTAGGCGAAGGCGAAGGCCGCGTCGGTCGCCACCGCGATGCGGGCGCCGGGCGGGCGCAGGCGTCGGGGATGTTCGGCGGGTGCGGGGGGGGCGAGGGGACGGGCGGCGTCGGCGATGCCGGCGAGGTCGAGCGCCCCGGCCGCCGCGGCGGCGGCGGCGCCGAGGAACGCTTCGAGGTCGGGATGCTCGCCGGCCTGGACGAGGCCGAGATGGCGGGACGGGAGGGCGAGCGCGTCGGTCCGGGGCAGGGCGCCGAAACAGGCGAAGCCGGCGGCCTCGATGGCGCGCGCGGCCATCGCGGCATGGCGGGGCGAGCCGGTGCGGTTGAGCACCGCCCCGGCGATGGCGAGGCCCGGGCGCAGGGCGCGCAGCCCCGCCAGCGGCAGGGCGGCGGACTGGGCCATGCGGGCGGCGTCGATGACCAGGAGGACGGGGAGGGCGAGGGCCTCGGCCAGGTCGGCGGCCGAGCCGTGGCCGTCGGGGGCCGCGCCGTCGAGCGCGCCCATCGCGCCCTCGATCGCCAGCAGCTCGGCGGACTGGGCAACGGCGTGGGCGGCGGCGCGGGCGCGGAGTTCTCCCGCCGGCATCGCCCAGGCGTCGAGGTTGATCGAGGCGCGCCCGGTCGCGGCCTCGTGGAACCGTGGGTCGATGTAGTCCGGCCCGCTCTTGGCCCCCGCGACGGCGAGGCCCCGGTCGCGAAGGGCGCGGAGCAGGGCGAGGGTCAGCAGGGTCTTGCCGGCGCCCGAGGATGGGGCGGCGATCAGAAGGCCGCGCGGGCCGGAGGGGGCGTCGGGCAGGGTCATGGCGCGGAGGCTAGCGGGCGCGGGGCGCCGAGGCGAGAGGACGCGCCGCCGCCCCGGCCGGG
>NZ_JBSRTQ010000185.1:0-7286 GCF_055129145.1 Albimonas sp.
GGGCGGCGCGCAGGGATCGCAGGCCCGCCCCGGCCGTGACCGCGCCCCGACCGATCCGCGGCGCCGCGCCGCAGGATGCGTCGCGCCGCGCATCGCGCCGCGACCCGCGAGCCCTTTGACCCGCCGCCAGAATTCGATCAAAAGGGGAGCGTCAGGATCCCGGCGTTCGCGCGCCCGGAGATCGACCGCGGGGCATGTGCCCCAGGACCAGGCGGAGACCACGACCATGGCGGCAGCAACCACCCCCGAGATCCGGTCCGGATATCGGCCGGACCCCAGGGCGGGCGCGCGCCCGTCGATCTCGCCCCGCGCCCGGCGCCTCGCCGCGCCCGCCCGCTTCGCTGCGGGGCTGATCCTCGCCGTGCTCGCCGGCCCGATGCTCGCGGCCCTTATGCTCCCGACGCCCGTCGCCGCCCAGGACGCGCCGGTGATCGCGCGCGTCGACCGCATTCTGGTCGAGGGCGCGCGCCGCATCGACGACGCCACCATCAAGGCCTACATGACCGTCGCCGAGGGCGAGCCCGCCACCGCCGCCGACATCAACGCCTCGCTCCGCCGTCTGCTCGACACCGGCCTGTTCGAGGACGTCACCATCTCGCCGCTCGGCTCGGGGCTGCTGGTCCAGGTCAAAGAAGCCGCCTACATCAATCTCGTCGCCTTCGAGGGCAACGACTCCCTCAAGGACGAGACCCTGCGCGCCGCCGTCCGCTCCTCCTCGCGCGCCGCCTTCTCGCGCGCCCAGGCCGACAGCGACGCCCAGACCCTGCTCGAGCTCTACCGCCGCTCCGGCCGCTTCGGCGCCACCGTCGAGCCGGTGATCATCGAGCGCGACAACAACCGCGTCGACCTGGTGTTCGAAATCCAGGAAGGCCCGCCCACCGGCATCCGTTCCATCAACTTCGTGGGCAACAAGGCCTTCTCCGACCGCCGCCTGCGCAGCGCCATCTCCACCAAGGAGAACGGGGTGCTGGCCTTTCTCTTCGCCACCGGCACCTACGACCCGGACCGGCTGGAATACGACAAGGAGCAGCTGCGCCGCCACTATCTCGACCGCGGCTACGCCGACTTCCAGGTGCTGTCGGCCGTCGCCGAGCTCGCCGACGACCGCGAGGATTTCCTGCTGACCTTCACCGTCGAGGAAGGCGAGATCTACAAGTTCGGCAAGCTCGACATCGACATCAAGATCCCCGGCATCGACCCCGAGCCCCTGCGCAAGGTGTTCGTGATGCAGGAGGGCGACGAATACTCGGTCTCCGATGTCGACAAGGCGATCGAGGACCTGATCTTCGAGCTCGGTCAGCTGGGCTACGTGTTCCTCGACGTCCGCCCCCGCGCCGACAAGAACGAAGAGACGCACACCATCGACGTGACCATCGAGGCCTCCGAAGGCCCGCGCGTCTATGTCGAGCGCATCGAGATCGAGGGCAATTCGCGCACCGTCGACCGGGTGCTGCGCCGCCAGTTCCGCGTGGCCGAGGGCGACGCCTACAACGCGATGGAAATCCAGGCCGCGCGCTCGCGCCTGCGCGCGCTGGGCTTCTTCTCCAAGGTCGATGTGCGCACCGAGCGCGGCGGCGCCGACGACCGCGCCGTGGTCAAGGTCGACGTCGAGGAGAAGCTGACCGGCTCGATCTCCATCGGTCTCGGTTTCTCGTCCTCGGACGGGCCCGGCGGCGACATCTCGATCTCCGAGCAGAACTTCCTCGGCCGCGGCCAGTTCGTTCAGGCCTCGATCCAGGTCGCGGGCGACGAGCAGGCGATCCAGTTCAACTTCCAGGAGCCGGCGCTGCTCGACCGCGACCTCGCGGCCGGCTTCAACCTCGGCTACGTGCAGGTCGACCGCACCGACGAGAGCTCCTATCAGGAGACCACCATCGGCTTCCGGCCCTATCTCGAATTCCCCATCGCCGAAGATCAGCGCCTGCGGGTGAAGTACCGGATCAGCTCGGACGAGATCCGCGACGTCAGCCGCTTCGCCTCGCCCGCGATCTTCGAGGACGAGGGCACCGCCTACACCTCCTCGGTCGGCGCGGTGTGGACGCTGGACAAGCGCAACGACGTGATCGAGCCGACCCGCGGCTATCGTCTGGGCTTCGACCAGGAGCTGGCGGGCGTCGGCGGCGATACCGCCTACACCCGCTCCGTCGCCACGGCGAAGGTGTGGCGCGGCTTCTTCGACGATCAGTTCGTCGCCTCCGCCGAGGTCGAGGGCGGCGCGATTCTCAGCTTCGGCGACGATCTGCGGGTCAACGACCGCTTCTATCTCGGCGGCGACCGCTTCCGCGGCTTCGCCCGCGACGGGATCGGGCCGCGCGACGTGTCGACGATCTCGGTGCGTGAGCGCAATTCGGACGGCACCGTGGTCACGCCGGTGAACCGGATCACGGTGCAGCGCGCCGATGCGCTCGGCGGCCAGTATTACGCGATCCTGCGCACCAATGTCAGCTTCCCGCTGGGGCTGCCGGAGGAACTGGGGGTCTATGGCGGTCTCTTCGCCGACATCGGCACGCTGTGGGGCATGGACAAGACCACCTATGCCGACAGCTTCGGTCGCCCGGCGGTGAGCGTCGACGACAGCGCCCAGATCCGGGCCTCCATCGGCGCCTCGGTCTATATCGACAGCCCGTTCGGCCCGCTGCGCTTCAACTTCGCGCTGCCGGTGGTGCGGGAGGACTATGACTCCCGCGAATACTTCCGCTTCACCATCGGCGGGCGGTTCTGATCGTGGCGGCCGGCGCATGATCCGGCCCCGCCCCGGCCCGCGCCGCCTGGCGGCGCGGGTTCTCTGGCTCGTGATCGCCGCGGCCCCGGTCGGTGCGGCGGCGCAGGACGCGGCGGGGCCTTCGGCGCAGGCCCCGACCTCCCCTGCGCCCGAGGGTCCGGTCGCGCCCGGCATCGACGGCGCGGCTCCGGCCCCGGTCGGCCCGCTGCCGCGGGCCCCGGTGCTGATCGTCAACCGCACCGCGGTGGTCGAGAACTCCGCCCCCGCCCTCGCGCTCCGCGACACCGAGCGGGAGGTGCGCGAGAAGGTGCAGCGCGAGCTCGACATGGTGAAGGCCGAACTCGAGGCCGAGGAGCAGACCCTCACCACCCTCAAGGAGACCATGGACCCGGCCGAGTTCGCCGAGCGCGCCCGCCAGTTCGACCGGCGGGTGAAGGAGGAGCGGCGCGACGCCCAGGAACGCGGCGCCGCCCTGATCCGCTTCGTGCAGGAGGCCCGCGGCGCTCTCGCCTCGGCCCTGCCGCGGGTGCTGGAGGCGCTGCGGCGCGAGGCGGGGGCGCTGGTCATCCTCGACAGCGCCGCGGTCGCCGTCGCCGATCCCGGGCTCGACGTCACCGACGAGGCGATCGAGCGCTACAATATCGAGATGGGCGACGTGCGCTTCGATCCGCCCGCCGGCGCGATGCGGGAATGACCGGGAAACCGGCGGGACGGCCTGCCGTTCCGCGGCGTCGCTTCGCCGCCTGTGTGCGCCGCGCGCGCCCCTTGACTTGACCTTCGTCCATACGCCTGCAATCAGATGCGCCGACACCGCAAGTGGGGGCCGCCATGACTGAGACCTCTTCCGACGCCGCGCCCGCCGCCGTCGAACAGGATGCCGAGCACGCGGCGCCCAAAACCCTCGGCTCCGCCGATATCGGGCGCATTCAGCGCATGATCCCGCATCGCTATCCCTTCCTGCTCATCGACCGGGTGGAACGGATGGCGATGGGCGAGAGCTGCGTCGGCATCAAGAACGTCACCATGAACGAGCCGCAGTTCACCGGGCATTTCCCGAGCGAGCCGATCATGCCCGGCGTCCTGATCGTCGAGGCGATGGCCCAGACCGCCGCGGTGCTGGTGGTCGACACCCTGGGGATGGAGGGCGAGAACCTGCTCGTCTACTTCATGACCCTCGACAAATGCCGCTTCCGGCAGCGGGTGGTCCCCGGCGACCAGATGGAGCTTCGCGTGAAGATCCTGCGCGGCCACGGCCGCATCTGGAAGTTCTGGGGCGAAGCCTGGGTCGGCGACAAGATCTGCGCCGAGGCCGACTTCTCGGCGATGATCGTGATGCCCGACCACAAGTCCCGAAAAGGCGCCTGACCATGAGCATCGACCCCTCGGCCATCGTCCACCCCGCCGCGATCGTGGAGGACGGGGCCGAGATCGGCGCCGGCGCGCGCATCGGACCCTGGTGCCTGGTGGGGGCGGAGGTGGTGATCGGCGCGGGGGCGGAGCTTCTGTCCCATGTGGCGGTGACCGGGCGGACCTCCATCGGCGACGGCACGAAGGTCTGGCCCTTCGCCTCGCTCGGCGCCCAGCCGCAGGACCTGAAATTCGCCGGCGAGGAAAGCCGGCTGGAAATCGGGGCCCGCAACATGATCCGCGAGCATGTCACCATGAACCCCGGCACCGAGGGGGGTGGCGGGCTGACCCGCGTCGGCGACGGCTGCCTGTTCATGGCCTCGTCGCATGTCGGCCATGACTGCCTGATCGGCAACGGGGTGATCGTGGCCAACAACGCGCCGCTTGGCGGGCACGTGATCGTCGAGGATCGGGCGATCATCGGCGGCAACGCCGCGGTGCACCAGCATTCCCGCATCGGCCGCGGCGCCATGATCGGCGGGCTGACCGGGGTGGAGCGCGACGTGATCCCCTACGGATCGGTCACCGGCGACCGCGCGCATCTGGCCGGGCTGAACCTGGTCGGCCTGCGCCGCGCCAAGGCCCCGCGCGACCAGATCATCGCGCTGCGCGAGGCGGTGGATTTCATTTTCGACGAGGCGGCCGAGGGTTCGGTGGTAAACCGCGCCCGGGAGGCGGAGGGGCGCTGGCCCGATCAGCCGCTGGTCGCCGAAGTGGTGGTCTTCATGCTGGCCGACAGCGCGCGTCAGTTCGTGACGCGGCGGGGGCATTGATGGCGCGCGACGGCGGGGCCGAGATGGGCGCCGAGACCGGGGCGCTGGCGCTCGTCGCCGGGTCCGGCGACCTGCCGCGGCTGATCGCGGAGGACCGGCGTCGCCGCGGGCTCGGCCTGCTGGTGGTGCGCTTCGAGGGCACGACTGCCCCCTGGGCCGACGGCATGGACGTGCTGGACCTGCCCTTCGAAAAGCCCGGCCGCCTGTTCAAGGCGATGAAGGCCAAAGGCTGCGACCGCGTCTGCTTCGCCGGCGCCATGGTGCGCCCGCGGCTCGACCCGCTGCGCTTCGACTTCAAGGCGCTGAGCCTGATGACCAAGGTCCCGGCCCTGCTCAGGAAGGGCGACGACGCCATGCTGCGCGGCTTCGCGGCGATCTTCGAGGGGGAGGGCTACGCGATGGTCGCCTCCCATGATCTGCTCGCCGGGATGCTGGCGCCTTCGGGGGTGTTCGGCGCGGTGCAGCCCTCCGACCAGGACCGCGAGGATGCGGCCCGCGCCGCCGTCATCGTCACCGCCATGGGCGCGGTCGACGTGGGGCAGGCGGCGGTGGTCTGCGACGGGATCTGTCTGGGCGTCGAGGCGATCGCCGGCACCGATGCGTTGCTGGACGAGGTCTCGCGCCTGGCCGGGAACCTGCGCCATGGCGATGCCAGGGGCGTGCTCCTGAAAAGCCCCAAGCCCGGCCAGGACTGGCGCATGGACCTGCCCGCCATCGGGCCGGAGACGGTGCGCCGCGCTGCGCTCGCCGGGCTGGCGGGGATCTGCGTCGAGGCCGGTTCGGTGCTGGTGCTGGGGCTCGACGAGACGATCGCGGCGGCCGACGAGGCCGGCCTGTTCCTCTGGGGCCGTCCCGCCGTCTGAACCGGGGAGGCCCGCCGTGACCCGACCGCTTCGCGTCTTCATGATCGCCGGCGAAGCCTCCGGCGACCGTCTGGGCGCGCCCCTGATCCGGGCGCTCCGCGAGGAGGTGGGGCGTGAGGAGGCAGGGCGCGAGGTCGAAATCCTCGGCGTCGGCGGCGAGTTGATGGAGGCGGAGGGGCTGACCTCCCTTTTCCCCGCCACCGACCTCGCGGTGATGGGCATCGCCGAGGTGCTGCCGCGCCTCACCCTCATCCTGCGCCGCATCCGCGAGACGGTGGCGGCGCTCGCCACCGCCCGCCCCGACGTGCTGATCACCATCGACAGCCCCGGCTTCGGCCTCAGGGTGGCGCGCAAGGCCCGCGCCGCGCGGCCTGACCTGCGCACGGTGCACTACGTCGCCCCCTCGGTCTGGGCCTGGAAGCCGGGCCGGGCGAAGGAGATGGCGCCCTATATCGACCATGTCCTCGCGCTGCTGCCGTTCGAGCCGCCCTACATGACCGACGCCGGCATGACCTGCGATTTCGTCGGCCACCCCGTCGCCCGCCTCGCCCGCCCCGACGCGGCCGCGCAGGCGGCGTTCCGGGCGGGGATCGGGGCAGGCGAGGCGCCGCTGATCTGCGTGCTGCCCGGCAGCCGGCGGGGCGAGGTCTCGCGGCTCGCGGCGCCCTTCGGGGAGATCGTGGCGCAGGTGGCCGCGGCCGTCCCCGGTCTGCGCGCCGTGATCCCCGCCGCCGCCGGCGTCGCCGACATGGTGGAGGCGGCGGCGCGGGATTGGCCGATGCCGGTCACCGTCCTCGACCCCCGCGGGATGGATCCGGCCGCGGCCGAGGCGCGCAAATTCGCCTGCTTCGCCGCCTGCGACGTGGCGCTGGCCGCGTCCGGCACCGTGTCGCTGGAACTGGCGGCGATGGGCGCCCCGCAGGTCATCGCCTACCGCGTGCATCCCCTGACCGCCTTCATCGTCAAGCGCATGGTCCGCATCGACAGCGCGACGCTGGTCAACCTGCTGCTGAAATCCCGCCCGATCCCGGAATACATCCAGGACGCGCTGGTCCCCGAAACCGTCGCCGCCGAAGTGATCCGCCTGCTGCGCGACCCCGCCGCCGCGGCCGCCCAGCGCGAGGCCGAGGACCGGGCGCTCGCCATGCTCGGCCGCGACGGGGAGCCGCCCTCGACGCGCGCCGCGCGCTCGGTTCTGGCGGCGCTGGCCCGGGCCTGAGGCCTGCGCGGCCAGTCAACGGATCGTTTCCGACATCATCCCGCCTTGATGATTTCCCGTCGAGACCCACGTCTATTGGGGACAGCGGCTCCCGGGCCGCACGAAAGGAGGCCGACATGACCCGCCAGACCGATCCCGCCGACGTCGAGACCCGTTCCGAAGAGGTTCCCGAGATGGTGAAGCCCGAGATGAGCAACCCCACCGATCCCGCCACCATCGGCGGCGCCAACGCCGAGGCGAACGGGGTGTGGCGGGTGCTGCGCAACTCCGCCGTGCTTGCGGTCGGGGCGATGATCGTGGTG
>NZ_JBSRTQ010000186.1:0-7245 GCF_055129145.1 Albimonas sp.
ATCTCGCGCACCCGGCGCTCATGGGCGGGGTTGGCGTAGGCGTGCAGGAAGGCGACGCCGACCGACACCGCGCCCGAGGCCACGATCCGCGCCGCGACCGCGCGCACCGCGGCCTCGTCCAGCGCCAGCAGGCGCTCGCCGTTGACGTCCATCCGTTCGGGCACGGTGAAGCGCAGCGCCCGGGGGACCAGCTGGGCGGGCTTGTCGATCATCAGGTCATATTGGTCGAAGCGGCTTTCGTCGGCGATGTCGAGCACGTCGCGAAACCCGTCGGTGGCGATCAGCGCGGTCTTCGCGCCCTTGCGCTCGATGATCGCGTTGGTGGCGAGCGTGGCGCCGTGCACGAACACCGTCACGTCCGAAAACGCGGCGCCCATGCGGGCCAGCACCGTCTCCGCCCCCTCCAGCAACGCCTTCTCGGGCGCGCCGTGGGTGGTCAGCACCTTGACCGAGACCCGGGTCTCGCCCCGCTCGGCCACGATGTCGGTGAACGTGCCTCCGATATCGGCCGCCAGTCCTATGCCGGTCATGCGCGCGGGTCCTTCTGCTTCGTGTCTGCGTGATCTGGTCCGCCGGGGCGCCTGGCCCGGGGCGGTTCAGCCTGCGACGGACGATGGTGCGCCGCAAGCGTCTTGCGGGGCTTCGTCGCCGCACGCCGCGGCGGCCGAAGGCCTCGCCCCGCCCCGGGAGAGGGGTCTGCGCCCGGAAAACGCAGGCTCCGCGAACGGGGAGCGCGACGCGGAAACGGCATTGCGCGCAAGAGCCTGCGCGCTGCCGCGCCCCCTCGCCGGTCGGCCGCGCGCACCCCTTCCGATCACATTCGCGCCAGACCGCGCGCCTTGCCGGGAAAAGATGCTGCACTGCGGCCGAAGCGCGGTTGACGACGCGGAGTGCGGCGTATACCCAACCATCTGGTCGGAAATACTGTAGGGAACCGCCAGGATGGGACGCCGCCGCACGGTGGACAGGGACGCGCTGCTCGACGCCGCCGAGACCGTGGTCCGGCGCGACGGCGCCGCGCGCCTGACGCTGGAGGCGGTGGCGGCCGAGGCCGGGATCTCCAAGGCCAGCGTGCTCTATGACTGCCAGTCCAAGTCGGGGCTGGTCGCGGCCATCGTCGAGCGGCGGCTGGCCGAGGCTGCGGAGCGGATCCGCACGCTGCAGACCGCGCTCGGCGAACAGCCCAACGCCTGCGTGCGGGCCCGCATCGCCTTCGCCGCCGAGGAGGTCGCCTCCGAGGACCGCGAGGTCACCATGTCGATCTGCGGCGCGCTCGCCTTCGACGCGGCGCTGGCCGCGCCGATCCGCGCCGAGTTCGACCGGGTGATCGACGAGATCCGGACCGGGTCCCGCAATCCCCGCGGGGCGATGCTCGCCTTCCTCGCGGTGGAGGGGCTGCAGACGCTCGAGCGCTTCGACATCCACGAATTCACGCCGCAGGACCGCCGCGCGCTGCTCTCGGAAATCGAGCGGCTGGCCGGGCAGGACCCTGCGGACTGGCCCGATACCCATCCCCACGACGCCACGGCGCGGACGGAGGCCGGGGCGCAGGATGCGCCCGCCCCCGTCCGCGTCCCCGTCCGCACGCGACGCGGACAAGGAGAGCCTTGATGAGACTGCACCGATACGCCGCCCCCGCCACGGCCCTGATCGCGGCTCTGCTGCTGGCCGGCTGCGACGACGAACAGGCTTCGGGCGCGCCGGCGGGCGGCGGCGGCGGTCGTCCGCCCTCCCCCGTCGCGGTGATCGAGGCGACGCCCGCCGCCATCCCGCTGGTCAATGAGCTGCCCGGCCGCATCGCGCCGACCCGCATCGCGGAAGTGCGGCCGCGCGTCTCCGGCATCCTGGTGGAGCGGGTGTTCCAGCAGGGCTCGCGGGTGAAGGCCGGCGACGTGCTCTACCATATCGACTCCGATGCGTTCCGGGTCCAGGTCGAGCGCGCCGAAGCGATGCTCGCCCAGGCCGAGGCCACCCGCAAGGCCGCGTCCCAGTCCAACGCCCGCCAGATCGAGCTGCGCGAGCGCAAGGTGGTCTCGGCCCAGCAGTTCGACGATGCGGCGGCCGAGCTCGCGATCGCCGAGGCCGGCGTCGCGGTGGCGCGCGCCAACCTCGCCGCGGCCCAGCTCGACCTCGAACATGCCGATGTGCGCGCGCCCATCGATGGCCGCATCGGGCGGGCCCGGGTGACCGAGGGCGCGCTGGTCACCGCCAACGCGGTCGAAAGCCTCGCCACCATCCAGCAGTTCGACCCGGTCTACGCCGACTTCACCCAGTCGGCCTCGGCGCTGATGGCGCTGCGCCGGGCCCATGCCGCCGGCCAGCTGACCCGGTCCGAGACCGGCGAGGCGCAGGTGCGCCTGCTGCTCGACGACGGGTCCGAATACGCCCACAAGGGCCGGCTGCTGTTCACCGAGGCCACCGTCGACGCGTCCACCGGCCAGATCATCCTGCGCGGCGAATTCCCCAATCCCGACGGGGACTTGCTGCCGGGCATGTATGTGCGGGTGCTGATCGAGCAGGGCGTGCAGAACGAGGCGCTGGCGGTGCCGGTGCAGGCGGTGCAGCGCGACATGGGCGGCAAGCCGCTGCTCTACGTGGTCGACGCGGACGGCCGCGCCCAGATGCGGCCGGTGAAGGCCGGCCGCGTGATCGGCGACCGCTGGGTGATCGACGAAGGCCTGGCCCCCGGCGACAAGGTGATCGTCGAGGGGTTCCAGAAGATCGGCCCCGGCGCGCCGGTCGCCGCCGCCCCCTGGAAGCGCGGCGACGCGCCCGCGCCCGCCGCCGCCGCCGAAGCCGGCGCCAAGCCCAACGCCGGCTGATCCCGCGACGATCCGAGGACCGCACCGATGCCCGCCTTTTTCATCGACCGCCCGATCTTCGCGTGGGTGGTGGCGATCTTCATCGTCATCGCCGGCGCTCTCGCCATTCCGATGCTGCCGATCGCGCAGTATCCCAACGTGGCGCCGCCGCAGGTGTCCATCACCACCAACTATCCCGGCGCCTCGCCCGAGGACCTCTACCTCACCGTCACCAAACCGATCGAGGAGGAGCTGAACGGCGCCGAGGGGCTGCTCTATTTCGAAAGCACCTCCGACGCGTCGGGCCGGGTGCAGATCACCGCGACCTTCGAGCCGGGGACCCGGATCCAGGAGGCTTCGGTCGACGTGCAGAACCGCATCCGCCGCGTCGAATCCCGCCTGCCCACGGTGGTCACCACCCAGGGCATCCAGGTCGACAAGTCCTCGGCCGGGTTCCTGCTCGTGGTCTCGCTGATCTCCACCGACGGCACCGTCGATCCGGTGGGCCTGGGCGACTACCTGAGCCGCAACGTGATCGGCGAGATCCGGCGCATCGAGGGCGTGGGCGGCGCCACCCTGTTCTCCGCCCAGCGGGCGCTGCGCATCTGGCTCGATCCCGACAAGATGATGGGCCTCGACCTGACCGCGGCCGACGTCATCGCCGCGGTCCGCGCCCAGAACGCCCAGGTCGCGGCCGGCAAGATCGGCGCCGCGCCCAACCCGACCTCCCAGCAGATCACCGCCACGGTGATGGTCGAGGGGCAGCTTTCGAATGTCGAGGAATTCAACGACATCGTGCTGCGCGCCAATGCCGACGGCTCCTCCGTGCGGCTGTCGGACGTGGCGCGGGTGGAAATCGGGGCCGAGAACTACACCAACTCGTCGCGCCTCAACGGCCAGCCCTCGGCGGCGGTGGGCGTCCAGCTTTCGCCGACCGGCAACGCCATGGCCGCCTCCGAGGCGGTGCACGCCAAGATGGAGGAGCTGGCGCGCTACTTCCCCGACGGCATCGAATACCAGATCCCCTACGACACCGCGCCCTTCGTCGCCCTCTCCATCGAGAAGGTGCTGCACACGCTGGCGGAGGCGGTGGGCCTCGTCTTCGTGGTGATGTTCGTGTTCCTGCAAAGCTTCCGCTACACGGTGATCCCGACGGTGGTGGTGCCCATCGCGCTGCTGGGCGCCTGCGCCGCGATGCTGGTCGCGGGGTTCTCGATCAACGTGCTGACCATGTTCGCCATGGTGCTCGCCATCGGCATCCTGGTCGACGACGCCATCGTGGTGGTTGAGAACGTCGAGCGTATCATGTCCGAGGAAGGGCTTCCCCCCAAGGAGGCCACGAAGAAGGCGATGGGCCAGATCCAGGGCGCGATCATCGGCATCACCCTGGTGCTGACCGCGGTCTTCGTGCCGATGGCCTTCTTCCCGGGCGCGGTCGGGGTGATCTACAAGCAGTTCTCGATGACCATGGTGGTGTCGATCCTGTTCTCCGGCTTCCTCGCGCTGTCGCTGACGCCCGCGCTCTGCGCCACCTTCCTCAAGCCGGTGGCCAAGGGGCATCACGCGACCAAGCGCGGCCCGTTCGGCTGGTTCAACAAGGGCTTCGGCCGGTTGACGAACGGCTACGGCCGGCTGGCGCGGCTGTCGATCCGGCGGGCCGGGCTGATGATGCTGCTCTATCTCTGCCTGCTGGGCGGGCTCGGCTACGGCTGGACCCAGCTGCCGTCGGCCTTCCTGCCGGCCGAGGACCAGGGCTATCTGCTGGTCGACATGCAGACCCCGCCCGAGGCCTCGGTCAACCGCACCATGGACGTGATCGAGACCATGGAAGGCATCTTCGCCCAGGAGCCGGGCGTGAAGACCGTGATCGCCATCCAGGGCTTTTCGTTCTCGGGCGTCGGGCAGAACGCGGCGCTGGCCTTCGTGCCCTTGAAGGACTGGTCCGAGCGCGGACCGGCGGACAGCGCCCAAGCCATCGCCGGGCGGGCCACGATGAAGCTGCTCGGCATCAAGGACGCCATCGCCTTCGCGCTGTCCCCGCCCTCCATCCAGGGGCTGGGCACCACGTCGGGCTTCGACTTCCGCCTGCAGGACCGCAACGGCGCGGGCTCGGCGGCGCTGGAAGGGGCCAAGCAGCAGCTGCTCGCGGCGGCGGCGAAAAGCGAGGTGGTCACCGGGCTGCGCATCTCCGGCCTGCCGGCGGCCCCGCAGCTGCGCCTGATCATCGACCGCGAGAAGGCCAACACCTTCGGCGTGCAGTTCGCCACCATCAACAACACGCTGTCGGCCAATCTCGGCTCGGCCTACATCAACGACTTCCCCAATGCGGGCCGCATGCAGCGGGTGACGGTGATGGCCGACGACCGGGCGCGGATGCAGCCGCAGGACCTGCTCGACCTCAACGTCGAGAACGTCAACGGCGGCATGGCTCCCCTGTCCGCCTTCGCCACGGTGGAGTGGACCCGCGGCCCGCTGCAGATCGTGGGCTACAACGGCTACCCGTCGGTGCGCATCTCCGGCGCCGCGGCCCCGGGCTATTCGACCGGCGACGCCATCGCGGAAATGGAGCGGCTGGCCGCCGACCTCCCCCAGGGCTTCGGCTACGAGTGGACCGGGCAGAGCCTGCAGGAGATCCAGTCCGGCTCTCAGGCGCCGTTCCTGATCGCGCTGTCCATCGTCTTCGTGTTCCTGCTGCTGGCCGCGCTCTACGAAAGCTGGGCGATCCCGCTGGCGGTGATGCTGGTGGTGCCGCTGGGGGCCATCGGCTCGGTTCTGGCGGTGATCAACGAGGGCATGGCCAACGACGTCTACTTCAAGGTCGGGCTGATCGCGATCATCGGCCTGTCGGCCAAGAACGCCATCCTGATCGTGGAATTCGCCAAGGATCTGGTGGCGGAGGGGCATGACCTGGTCTCCGCCACGCTGGAGGCGGCGCTGATCCGGTTCCGGCCCATCGTGATGACGTCGCTCGCCTTCACGCTCGGCGTCACGCCGCTGGCGCTGGCGACGGGCGCGTCCTCGGCATCGCAGAACGCCATCGGCATCGCGGTGCTGGGCGGCATGATCTCGGCCACGCTGCTGGCGGTGGCCTTCGTGCCGGCGTTCTTCGTGTTCATCATGCGCCGGGTGTGGAAGGACGGGCATGCGCCCAACACCACGCCGCCGGCGGCGAAGCCCGGGCCCGCGCCCGACGACGGGCCGGTGAACGTGTTCACCGCCTGATCGGGCGGGACGGTCGAAAAGCAGAGGGGCGCGCCGGGGACGGCGCGCCCCTTTCGCATGGCGAGGCGGGTCGGCGCGCGGGCGCGCGGGCGCTCCATACCCGCCGGAATGTTTTCGCGTGCGTCCGGCGCGGGCGCTGGTATGCTAAGGCGACCATATCAGGCGGGCGATGGAGTCGCCCGGCCCCCGGGGCGCGCGCCCGCAAGCGCGCCGCGCCCGCCCAGGAAAGGACGCCCCATGCCCCGCGACGCGCACGACGCAGCCCCCCTGCCCTTCGCCGCCCCCCCCGCGCCGGGCGAGGCGATCGAGGCCGCGCCCGGGGTGATGTGGATGCGCTTCAAGCTGCCCTTCGCGCTCAACCACGTGAACATCTATGCGGTGGAGGACGGGAACGGCTGGGCGGTGATCGACACCGGCATCGGCGACGAACCGACCAAGGAGGCCTGGGCGGCCGCGCTTTCCGGCCCGCTGCGCGGACGGCCCCTGACCCGGGTGATCGTGACCCATCACCATCCCGACCACGTGGGCCTCGCCGGCTGGCTCTGCCGAACCCACGACATCCCCCTGCACATGGGCGAGACCGAATATCTCTCCGCGCGCTTCTACATCTCGGGCCGCGAGGCGGTGCATGGCGACGTCTATCGCGACTTCTACGGCCGCCACGGCATGGCGGGCGCGCTGATCGAGTCGGTGGTCGGGCGCGGGCACCGCTATCTCGAGATGCTGACTGGCATGCCGCCCTGGTTCATCTCGCTCGACGCCGGGGAGACGCTGGATATCGGCGGGCGGCGGTTCGAGATCCTCAAGGGCGGCGGCCACGCCCCCGACCAGGCCATGCTGTTCTGCCGGGACGAGGGGCTGTTCTTCGCCGCCGACCAGGTGCTGCAGCGGATCACGCCGAACATCTCGGTCCACGCGCCGCAGCCGGAGGCCGACCCGCTCGGTCACTTCTTCCGCTCGCTCGCCGCGATCAAGGCGACGGTGCCGGACGGAACCCTGACCCTGCCCGGCCACGAGCTGCCGATGACCGCCCTGCACCGGCGCATCGACGAGCTGCGCGCCCATCACGACCACCGCTGCGACGACATCCTGGAGATGGTGGCCGCGGGTCCGCTGACCACCGCCGAGATCACGCCGCGCCTCTTCCGTCGCCAGCTCGACGACCACCAGATGAGCTTCGCCTTCGCCGAGGCGCTGGCGCATGTCACCCGCCTGCTGCGCG
>NZ_JBSRTQ010000187.1:0-7217 GCF_055129145.1 Albimonas sp.
CGCGCCGGAGCCGGCCGCGAGCCCGACCTGGCCGACCGCCCCGGCCTCCGAAGCGGCCGCGCCGGTCCTCGCCGCCCCGTGGCCTTCCTCCGACCCGAAGACATTTTCGGCGGCGGAGCCGAGCGCCCCGTCGTTTCCGGCGCCCGCTCCCGCGGGGCCCGAGCCCGACCTTCCGCCCGAGCCCGCCGCCGCCGCCCCGAGGCTGGAGCCGGTCCCCGCTTTCGCGCCCGAGCCGGGCCTCTCGCCGCGCGCGGGCGTGGCGATGCCGTCCTCGCAGGCGCTGCGCCGGGCGATGTCGGTGGACGAGACCACCGGCGCCCCGCCGCCGTTCCCCGCCGCCGGCCTGCCGCGCAGCCGCGACGAGCTGACGGCGATGATCCGCCAGGCGATCCGCGACGAGCTCGCGGGCCCCTTGGGCGAGCGGATCTCGGTCAACATCCGCCAACTCGTCGCCCGCGAGGTGCGCCGCGCGGTCGAGGAACTGGATGCCGAGCAGCGCAAGGGCCCTGGCGCCTCGTGAACCGCCGCGTTCCGCGGATGGAAAACCGGAACGCCCGCGCGACCCGGCCGGAAGGCCGTCGCGCGGGCGACGTTTTTCGGGGCTGGCCTTTGCGGGCTGGCGGGGATCAGCCTTCCAGCGTCTCGGCCAGCTCCACCCGGTTCGGACCGAAACCGTTGAAGCGTGTGGCGGTGGCGGTGCCGTAGGCGCCCAGACCCTCGAAGATCACGAAGTCGCCTTCGGCGATGGCCGCCGGCAGCTCCGTCAGGCCGGGCATCCGGTCCATCGAATCGCAGGTCGGGCCGAAGATCACCCGTTCCACGGTCGGGCCGGTCACAGCCGAGCCGTCGCCGCGGCGGACGCGGGTCACCGGCACGTCGCCGGTCAGCGGCGCTTCGGCGAGCCCGCCGTAAACGCCGTCGTTGAGGAAAACCGCGCCGTCCTCGCGCACCAGCTTCACCCTTGCGACCAGCGCCATGGCCCCGGCGATCAGGCCGCGGCCCGGCTCGCAGACCAGCGCCGGACGGTCGGCCCCGAAGGCCTGCGCGACGGCGGCCTCGATGGCGGCGAAATAGACCTCCAGCGCCGGCGCGCCCTCGGCCCGGCCGCCCGGGAAGCCGCCGCCCACGTTGAGCCGGCCTGGCCGAACGCCGCTTTCGCGCGCGATGCGCCCGGCCGCCTCGATATAAGCGACATAGGCCTCGGTGTTCTTGCACTGGGTGCCCGGATGGAAGGTCAGCGACACGTCGAAGCCGGCGTCGCGGGCGATGCGGGCGAGGTCCACGGCCTCGGCCTCGGTCGCGCCGAACTTGGCGCCGAAGTCATAGGCGCCGCCCTTCACCGCCAGGCGGAAGCGGACCGAAAGCTCTGTCCCCGCGGCGGGCAGCACCTCGATCAGCTTGGCCATCTCGGCGCGGCAGTCGACGGCATAGGTGCGCACGCCCTGCGCATAAGCGAAGCGCAGCTCGTCGCGCGACTTGACCGGATTGTGGAAATGCAGCGCCGCCTCGGGGCAGAGCGAGCGGACCAGCCGGATCTCATCGGGCGAGGCCACGTCGAAGCCGCGCAGGCCCGCGCCGATCAGGCCGAGCAGGACGGCGGGCGAGGGATTCGACTTCACCGCATAGGTGACGAGGCCCGGGAATCCGTCGAGAAACCGCCTGGCGCCGGCGGCGACCGCGGCGGGCGCGAGGAAGAACACCGGCTCGTCCGGCTGCTCCTGCGCCACGAAAGCTTCGAGGGAGGACCAGAAAGGGGCGGCGTGGGTCATGGCGCTGCAATTCCTTCTGCTGCGCGCGGGCGGTCTGGCTGCTGCGCGGGGACGATCTGGATGGGTCGGAGGGTTCCGGCGTCGCGTCCCGTTGATAAAGCGCGATATGACGTCGATATCGACCGGACAGAATGCGCGATATGATCTATTTTGACGTCGATACGACGAAACTGATGGCGAAGTGACGAAAATGGCCGATTCACTCGATGAGACCGACCGCGCGCTGCTCGGGTTGCTCGCGCGCAACGCGCGGGCCCCGGCCTCGGAGCTGGCGCGACGGCTGAACCTGGCGCGGACCACGGTGCAGGCGCGGATCGAGAAGCTGGAGCGCAGCGGCGTGATCAAGGGCTATACGGTGCGGGCCGAAACCGCGCCGGGCGCGATGATCCGCGCCTATGTGCTGATCCAGGTGGAGCCGAGGCACGCGGCCTCGGTCGCCATGCAGCTGCAGAAGATGCGGGAGCTGGAAAGCCTGCACACCACCTCGGGGCGCTTCGATCTGGCGGCGCAGGTGGGGGCGCCGGACACCTCGCAGCTCGATGCGGCGCTGGACCGGATCGCGATGGTGGAGGGGGTGAAGGGGATCGAGACCTTGGTGCAGCTCTCCACCAAGCTGGACCGCCGCTGGTGAAGGCGCGCGGCGTCTGCGCGGCCCTCCCGCTCTTCCCCCGTCCGTCCGCCCGCGCTAGAAGCGGCGCAACCCCTACGCAGAGCACCGGACAGCCGCCGCCATGAGCATGGACAAGACCTTCGACGCCGCCGCGGCGGAGCCCGAGATCTACGCCGCCTGGGAAAAGGCCCGCGCCTTCGCCGCCGGGGCCAACGCCCGCCCCGGGGCCGAGCCGTTCGCCATCCTGATCCCGCCGCCCAACGTCACCGGCTCGCTGCATATCGGCCACGCGCTCAACCACACGCTTCAGGACATCCTGATCCGCTGGAAGCGCATGCAGGGCTACGACACGCTCTGGCAGCCCGGCCAGGACCATGCCGGCATCGCCACGCAGATGGTGGTGGAGCGCAAGCTGGCCGCCGAAGGCCAGCCCTCCCGCCGCGAGATGGGCCGCGAGGCCTTCGCCGCCAAGATCTGGGACTGGAAGGCCGAGAGCGGGTCGACCATCCTCAACCAGGACCGCCGGCTCGGCGTCTCCTGCGACTGGTCGCGCAACGCCTTCACCATGTCCGGCGCGCCCGGCGCGCCGGCGGAGGAGGACGGCAATTTCCACGACGCCGTGCTGCGGGTCTTCGTCGGCCTCTACAAGGACGGCCTGATCTACCGCGACAAGCGGCTGGTGAACTGGGATCCGCATTTCGAGACCGCGATCTCCGACCTCGAGGTCGAGCAGGTGGAGGAGCGCGGCAAGCTCTGGCGTTTCCGCTACAACTTGGCGGACGGCGAGACCTACGACCACCCGATGATGCGCGAGGAGATCGACGGCGAGCCCGCCTTGCGCAACTGGACCCCCGACGACGAGGACGCGCATGAGTGGCAGGAACGCGACTACATCGTCGTCGCCACCACGCGCCCCGAGACCATGCTCGGCGACACCGGCGTCGCCGTCTCCGCCGACGACCCGCGCTACAAGGGGCTGATCGGCAAGAGCATCATCCTGCCGCTGGTGGGCCGCCGCATCCCCATCGTCGCCGACCAGCACGCCGACCCGACCAAGGGCACGGGGGCGGTGAAGATCACGCCGGCGCATGATTTCAACGACTTCGAGGTCGGCAAGCGCGCCGGCCTGCGCCTGGTCAACGTGATGACCTCGCGCGCCACGATCACGGTCGTCGACAACGCCGATTTTCTGGAGGGCTGCGAGCCCTCCGCGGAGGCGATGGCGCTCGAAGGCCTCGACCGCTACGAGGCCCGCAAGCGCATCGTCGCGCTGGCCGAGGCGGCCGGCTGGCTCGACGGCATCGATGAGGAGACCCACGTGGTCCCCCATGGCGACCGCTCCAAGGTCGCCATCGAGCCCTGGCTGACCGACCAGTGGTTCGTCGATGCGAAAGCCCTCGCCCAGCCGGCGCTGGAGGCGGTGCGTTCGGGCGCCACGGTGTTCGCCCCGAAGAACTGGGAGAAGACCTACTTCAACTGGCTCGAGAACATCGAGCCGTGGTGCATCTCGCGCCAGCTGTGGTGGGGGCACCAGATCCCGGTCTGGTATGGGCCGCGCATGGATGGCATCTATCGAGACATGGGCGAGCTCGAGTCATTCTGCGCAGCTAGTGAGCAAGAGGCTGTTGAATTGGCGCGGCAATACTACGCCGCTCATTTCGATGGGAAGTTCGACGTTCAAGTTCGGGACGCTGCGAAGCCGGAGGGCCGCCTTTTCGAAGCCCAGATTGTCGACGGTAATCCTGACGACCCGGCCAACCAATCTACTACATTTTTCCTCACCCGCGACCCCGACGTGCTCGACACCTGGTTCTCCTCCGGCCTCTGGCCGATGGGCACCATGGGCTGGCCGGACAGGACGCCGGAACTGGCGCGCTACTATCCCTCCTCGGTCCTGGTGACGGGCTTCGACATCATCTTCTTCTGGGTCGCCCGGATGATGATGTTCGGCATGCACTTCATGAAGGACGAGGCGGGCGCGAAGCAGGCGCCGTTCGGCACGGTCTACGTCCATGCCCTGGTCCGCGACGAGAAGGGCAAGAAGATGTCCAAGTCGCTGGGCAACGTCATCGATCCGCTGGAGCTGATCGACGAATACGGCGCCGACGCGGTGCGCTTCACCCTAGCCTCGATGGCGGCGATGGGGCGCGACATCAAGCTCTCGGTGGCGCGCGTCGCCGGCTACCGCAATTTCTCGACCAAGCTGTGGAACGCCGCCCGCTTCGCCGAGATGAACGAATGCGTCCCTGCGACGGGGTTCGAGCCCGCCGCGGTCGAAGCCCCCCTCAACCGCTGGATCGTGGGCGAGACCGCGCGGCTGCGCGAAACCGTCGACGCGGCGCTGACCGACTACCGCTTCAACGATGCGGCCGGCGCGCTCTACGGCCATGTCTGGGGCGTGTTCTGCGACTGGTATGTCGAGCTTTCGAAGCCGCTCCTGCTGGGCGAGGACGAGGCGGCGAAGGCCGAGACCCGCGCGACGCTGGCCTGGGCGCTCGACCAGTGCCTGGTGATGCTGCACCCGTTCATGCCCTTCGTGACCGAAGCGCTGTGGGGCCAGATCGCGGAGCGCCCCAAGATGCTGGTTCATGCCGACTGGCCGGAGCTCGCCGCCTCCATGGCCGACGAGGCCGCGGACCGGCGCCTGCGCCGCCTGATCGCGCTGATCGAGGCGGTGCGCTCGGTCCGCGCCGAGATGAACGTGCCGCCCTCGGCCCGGCTGGAGCTGATGCTGCTGGAGGGGGACGACGAGCTGCGCGCCCTGATCGACGGCGAAGCGGCGCTGATCGGGCGCCTCGCGCGGATCGAGACGTTTTCAGCGGCCGACGTCGCCCCCAGGGGCGCGGTGACGGTGACGCTGGAGGGCGGGGCGGTGGCGCTCCCTCTGGCGGGCATCGTCGACGGGGCCGCCGAGAAGGCGCGGCTGGAAAAGGCCCTGAAGAAGGTGGAGAAGGAGGCCGACGGCATCGCGCGCAAGCTCGACAATCCCGGCTTCCTCGCCAAGGCCCCCGAGGAGGTGGTCGAGGAGAACCGCGAGCGGCTCGACGAGCTGAAGGCCGAGGCCGCGCGGCTCGGCCTCGCCGCGAAACGGGCCGCCGAGCTGGTGTGACGCAGGGCGCGTGACGGGGTCGCGGGCCCCGTCACGCCCGCCGAAAGCGCTTCCGCGCCTTGCGTCAATCATTCAAAGTCATGGATTTGTAGCGC
The DNA here is from genome assembly GCF_055129145.1 of Albimonas sp. Taxonomy (NCBI): domain Bacteria; kingdom Pseudomonadati; phylum Pseudomonadota; class Alphaproteobacteria; order Rhodobacterales; family Paracoccaceae; genus Albimonas; species Albimonas sp. The sequence goes on from NZ_JBSRTQ010000187.1 coordinate 5,584, forward strand.
AAGAGAGGACAATCCGTGCCGCAATCGCGGTCTGGCGCCGCCGCGCTTTCCGCCCCACGTTTCTGCGCAGAGGCGGTCCCCCCGCGGCGCCATACCGGCGCCGGGGCCCGCCGAACCGACGAGGAACATGCGATGACCAAGGTTCTGGTGCTCTACCATTCGATGTACGGCCATATCGAGACGATGGCCAAGGCGGTCGCCGACGGCGTCGTCGAGGCGGGCGCCGAGGTGTTCGTGAAGCGCGTGCCCGAGACCATGCCGGAGGAGGCGTTCAAGGCCGCCGGCGGCAAGACCGACCAGGACGCGCCGATCGCCACCCCGGACGAGCTGGCCGACTACGACGCGGTCATCTTCGGGGTGCCGACCCGCTTCGGCAACATGTCGGGGCAGATGCGCACCTTCCTCGACCAGACCGGCGGGCTCTGGGCCAAGGGCAAGCTGATCGGCAAGGTCGGCTCGGTCTTCGCCTCGACCGGCACCGGCGGCGGCAACGAGTCGACCATCCTGACCACGCACGTGACGCTGCTGCATCATGGCATGGTGCTGGTCGGGCTGCCCTATTCGACGCCCGAGCTGACCGATATCAGCGAATTGAAGGGCGGCAGCCCCTATGGCGCCGGGACCATCGCCGCGCCGGACGGCTCGCGCCAGCCCTCGGACAAGGAGCTGTCGATGGCCCGCCAGCAGGGCGCCCATGTGGCGAAGATCGCGGCGAAGCTCGCCGCCTGATCGGCCCGCGGTCCGATGCGAGAAGGGCGGCCTTTCGGGGCCGCCCTTTTGGGGTTTCGCGCGGGCTCTCGCCCGGTCAGGCGGCGGCCACCGTCGCCTTGCCCCGCGCGATGGCGGCGGCCATCGCCGGCCGGCCGGTCACCCGGGCGCTGTAGGCGGCGAGCCGCCCCTCGGGCCCCGGCCAGCCGAACATCTTCATCCCCCAGCCGAGCGTGTGGCAGGCGAGCAGGTCCGGCACGGTGAAGACCTCCCCCGCGAGGAACGGCTGCGCGCCCAGCTTGCGGTCGAGCCGCTCCAGCGCGATCTCCCATTCGTAGCGGCAGGTGGGTTCGACCTCGGCGCGCTTGTCCTCGGGGTGGAGGAAGCGGTTCTTGGCCGCCGTCCAGCAGGCGCCCTCCATCTCGTCGACGATGAACTGGGTGCAGGCGTCCTGCCGCCCGCGCGCGAGGCTGCCGGCGGGATGGGTGCAGGCCCCGTGGCGGTCGGCGAGGAAGGTGACGATGGCCACCGAATCGTTCAGCGCGTCGCCGTCGACCAGCAGGGTCGGGGCCTTGCCGGTGACGTTGATCGCCTTCAGGCGGTCCGACTGGGCCTTGGCGAGCTCGAGCGCGTAGGGCTGGCCCAGCTCCTCCAGCATCCACATGACGCGCAGCGAACGGTTCCGGTGGTCTCCGACGACGGTGTACATGCGCATGTCCTCCCTGGCGGCGCTTTTGGCTGGAGTGAACGGCGCGGGGTGGGGCCGGGTCAAGCGCGGCGGGGCCGGGGACCTGGCGGCGCCCGCCTGCGGCGGGCATTCCCCTCGCCTCGGGCGCGCGCTGCGCGCGGTCCCTCAGGCGCGTCGCCCCGGGGATGCGCTGCGCGCGGGGCCCGGGCGACGGCGACGCCCGCGCCCCCGGTCCAGC
>NZ_JBSRTQ010000188.1:0-7120 GCF_055129145.1 Albimonas sp.
CGGCGGCGCGGGCGGGGCCTCCGACGGGCCGCCGGGCGGAGACTCGACGGGCGGCGGCGGCGGGGTTTCGTCAGGGGTGGCGGGGGCGTTGGTCATCGTGCGTCTCCCTTTGCGGCGGCGCGCAGCTCGGCCCCCAGCCGGTCGTTCAGAAGCTGGATCAGCTCGGGCTGCATGAAGGTGTAGAGGTCGGGAATGTCGAGGTCGAGCACCGCCCGCCCCCGCATCCGCGCCCCGAAGCGGGCGTTCAGCGCCGCCTTCTGCCGTTTCTCGAACACGTAGATCCGACCCGCCCAGTCGATCTGGTCGGGCGCGAGCGGGCTGTCGGTGCCCTGGCTCAGCCCGGCGAAGTCGGTGCGCACGCCGGGCCAGCCCTCGAAGGTCTGGGCCGCGGTGGCCGCGCGGTTGCGGGCGAGGCCGGAGACGAAGAGCGCGCGGATCATTCGGGGCCTTTCGGCAGGGCGTCGCGCAGATCGAGCCAGTCGACCCGTTCAGCCCAGCGCGAATGTTCGGCAGGGCTCAGACCGGAGGGGTCGTCGACGAGCGCAAGCAGGAAGTGGATCTCCGGCCCGTAGCGGTCCGCGTCGTAGGCGACGAGCGTTCCGCATCGGGGGCAGCGCAGCCAGCGCGTGCCGGGGGAGCTTTCCCACGTCGCGGGCGTCTCTCCCGTCCAGCGCCAGGCCCCGTCGGGAACCCCGACATAGGTGGCGAAGGCCGCGCCGGTGGCTCGCCGGCAGCTTTCGCAATGGCAATGCGCGACCCAGTTCGGCGCGCCGTCGAAGGCGAAGCGGCAGGCGCCGCACTGGCAGCGTCCGGTTCGTGCAGGGTCGTCGGTCATTCCACGCTCCTTTCCGGGGCGGCGAGGCGTTCGAGCAGCGCGCGGGCCGAATTCGACCGCGGTCGCCACAGCCCGCGCTCGATCGCCTCCTCCAGCCGCTGGGCGATCTCGCGCAGCGCGGCGGGATTGGCGTCCTCGATGAAGGCGCGGGTGTCCTCGTCCTCAAGATAGGCCGCGTGGACCAGATCGAAATGGTGGTCGCGCACCGCATGGGTGGTGGCGGCGAAGGCGAAGAGGTAGTCGACCGTCGCCGCGATCTCGAACGCGCCCTTGTAGCCGTGGCGCTTGACGCCATCGATCCACTTGGGATTGACGGCGCGGGCGCGGATCACACGGCCGATTTCTTCGTCGAGCGTGCGGATCACCGGGCGTTCGGGGCGGGAATGGTCGTTGTGCCAGATGCGCGGGGCTTCGCCGCGGAGGGTTTCGACGGTCGCCGCCATGCCGCCTTCGAACTGGTAGTAGTCGTCCGAGTCCAGAATGTCGTGCTCGCGGTTGTCCTGGTTCTGCACCACCGCGTCGGCCTGGGAGAGGCGGGTGGCGAAGTCGTCGCGGGCCGCGGCGCCCTCCTCGCCCGCCCCATAGGCGTAGCCGCCCCAGTCGAGGAAGGCGGCGGCGAGGTCGTCGCGCCGCTCCCACAGCTTTTCATCGATCATCGCCTGCAGGCCGGCCCCATAGGCGCCGGGCTTGGAGCCGAAGACGCGCCGCGCCGCGCGGGTCTCGCCGAGGATGGCGGCTTCGGCGCGAAACCGGGCGGCGGCGGGGTTGTCGGCCTCGGATTCGTCGAGACGCATGATGTCGGTGGCGGCGGAGGCGACGAGGTCCATCTGCGCCGGGAACGCGTCGCGGAAGAAGCCGGAGACGCGAAGGGTGACGTCGACCCGAGGCCGGCCCAACGCGGTGATCGGAATGATCTCGAACCCCGTCACCCTTCGCGAGGCGTCGTCCCAGACCGGCCGCGCCCCCATCAGCGCCAGCGCCTGGGCGATGTCGTCGCCCCCCGTTCGCATGTTGGCGGTGCCCCAGGCGGTCAGGGCCATGGCGCGGGGCCAGTCGCCTTCGTCCTGCAGATGCCGCTCGATCAGCGCCTCCGCGGACCGCCAGCCGAGCGCCCAGGCGGTGCGGGTCGGCACCGCGCGGCTGTCGACCGAATAGAAGTTCCGGCCTGTCGGGAGCACGTCGAGCCGACCTCGGGTCGGGGCGCCGGATGGCCCGGGGGCGAGAAATTTCCCCGACAGCCCCCGCAGCAGCCCCGCCATCTCCGCCGGACCGGAGGTTTGCAGGGCCGGGCGGATGCGCGTGTCGATCTCGGCCATCACGGCGGCGGACGCGGGGCCGGGGGCCTCGGCCTCGCCGTCGACCAGCGCGCAGGCGAAAAGTTCAAGCCGCTCCACCGCGTCGCCCATGCTGCGCCACGGGTCCTCGGTGAGGGCCATCAGCACGGCGGGGCGAGGGCCGGCCCACGGCTCGGCCATCGGGCAATCGAGCGGGTCGAACGCCAGGCCGAAATCGACGGCCAGCGCCCGGATCAGGGAGGCGTCGCCGCCCTTCCCCTGCCCGCGCGGCACGCGGGCGAGCGCGACGGCGAGGTCCCGGGCGAGCCGGCCCTCGGGCGAGCTGCCAAAGATGTGGAGGCCGTCGCGGATCTGGCTCTCCTTCAGCTCGCACAGATAGGCGTCGAGTTTCTGGAGGCGGGCGTCGGCATCCTCGCCGTCCGTCACCCCCGCGTCGACATCCAGCCCGGTGGCGGACATCAGCGACAGGATCTCGGCCCGCAGGTGGCCGATCCGTCGGGGGTCGACGCCGGCGGCCTCGTAATACTCGTCGACGAGGGATTCGAGCGCGCGCAGGTCGCCATAGGTCTCGGCCCGGGTCAGCGGCGGGGTCAGGTGATCGACGATCACCGCCTGGGCGCGCCGCTTGGCCTGAGTGCCCTCGCCGGGATCGTTGACGATGAACGGGTAGAGGTGGGGGAGAGGCCCGAGCGCGACTTCCGGGAAGCAGGCCTCCGACAGACCCAGCGCCTTGCCGGGCAGCCATTCGAGGTTGCCGTGCTTGCCCATGTGGACCAGCGCATGGGCGCCGAACGCGCCGCGGAGCCACAGGTAGAAGGCGAGGTAGTTGTGCGGCGGGACCAGGTCGGGGGCGTGATAGGTCGCCTCCGGGTCGATGTTGTAGCCCCGCGCCGGCTGGATGCCGACGACGACGTTTCCGAAGTCGAGGATCGACAGCGCGAAGCCGTCGGGGCCGAGGAACGGGTCGGTCTCGGGCGCGCCCCAGCGGGCCTCGACCGCTGCGCGGGCGGCGGCGGGAAGGCGGGCGTAGGCGGCGCGGTAGGCGTCGAGGCTGAGGCGCACGCCGCCATCGCGCGCCGCACGGTCAGGCAGCCAGTTGGTGGGACCGGCGAGGATCGCGTCCATCAGCGCCTCGGACGTTTCCGGGGCGTGCGCCACCCCATAGCCCGCCTCGGCCAGCGCCCGCAGCACGCCCACGGTGGCGGCGGGCGTGTCCAGCCCGACGCCATTGGCGAGCCGCCCGTCCTTGTTGGGATAGTTCGCGAGCACGATCCCCACCCGCCGCGCCGCCGCCGGGGTGCGGGCCAGCCGCGCCCAGTTGGCGGCGAGGTCGGCGACGAAATCCACCCGGTCGGGCCGCGCCCGCCAGGTGGTGATCGGGCACTGGGCGGCCTCGTCGCGGAAGGCCGCGTCCTTGAAGCCGATGGCGCGGCTGAGGATCCGGCCGTCCACCTCCGGCAGCGCCACGTTCATCGCGATGTCGCGGGGGGAGAGGCCGCGCAGCCCCCCTTCCCACGCCGCTTCCGTCCCCGCCGCCAGCACCGCCTGCAGCACCGGCGCGCCGGTCCGGTCGAGCACCGTGCCGGTCCCGCCCCCGTCGGGCGAGCCGACCGCGAAGCTGGTCAGGTTCACAACCACATCCGGCGGGGTCTGCGCGAAAATCGCGTCCAGCGTCGCCGCAGACACCGGGTCTTTCAGGGAGGCGACGAAGAGCGGCAGCGGGTTCACGTTTCGCGCGCGAAACGCCGCGCACAGCGCTTCGACCGGGGCGAGGCCGGCGCCCTGGACCAGCGCGCGGTAGACGACGATGGCGGCGACGGGCGCGCCCTCGATCCAGCCGGGCGCGGGGTGGCCGAGATGGCCCGCGCGCAAAAGGGGGCGGGCGGGTTCGGGGGCCGGCCCCTCGCCCAGCATGGCGCGGGCGTGGCGCAGCAGGTTGGCGGCGTTCTGCGGCCCGCCCTCCACCGCATAGGCCCAGAGCGCCGAATAGTCTTCGGGGGAGACGGTGGAGAGCCGCTGCAGGGTCTCGTCGGGCTTGTCGTCGCCGGGCAGCGCCGCGAAGGGGACGCCCGCCGCGTGCAGCCGGGCGGCGAATTGCTCCAGCCCGTAGCGCCAGTAGCCGACGCCCCCGAGCACGCGGGCGATGACCAGCCGGGACCGCGTCGCCGTCCGGTCGAGGTAGAGGTCCACCGAATAGGGATGCGCCAGCCAGCCCAGCGAGGCGAGGCGGAGCGACGGCGCCTCCCCGCCCTCCGCCAGCCGGGCGCGGGCGGCGGACATCGCCGCCAGCTCCGCATCCGCCGCGGACACGAACACCACGTCGGCAGGGTCCTGACCGGGATCGACCGGCTCGGTCCCGTCCGAGATCTCGCCCGACTGGGCGGCGAGCAGGTGCATCAGGCGGCCTGCGCGCGCGCCGCCGCCTGGAAGGCCGCGGTCACCGCCGCCTGGTCGACGCCGGCGAGGCCGATCACCACCAGCCGGGTCGCCCGAGCCTCGTGACCCGCGAAGGGCCGGTCGTAATGCGCATCCACCCGCGGGCCGACCGCCTGGAGCAGCAGCCGCAGGGGCTTTCCGGAGACCGCGCAAAAACCCTTCACGCGGAGCAGGTCATGGGCGGCGATGGTTTCGGACACCGCGCGCTGGAAGGCGGCGGGGTCGGGAAGCTCGGGCAGGTCCACCGAAAAGCTCTCGAACGCGTCATGGCCGTGCTCGTGCTCATGGTGGTCGTCGTCGTGGTCATCATCGTCGTCGTCGTGGTGGTGATGGTGGTGCACCTCGTGGCGCGCCTCCATGTCCGCCTCGGCCCCGACGCCGAGGCCGAGCAGCACGGCGGGATCGACGGCGCCCATCGACGCCTCGATCACCTGCACGCCGCGCCGGGCGCGGCCGCGCAGGGTCTCGGCCAGCGCCGAGGCGCCGCCGTCCATCAGGTCGGCCTTGTTCACCACGATCATGTCGGCGCAGGCGAGCTGATCTTCGAAGAGCTCGGAGAGCGGCGTCTCGTGGTCGATGGAATCGTCGGCCGCGCGCTGCGCGTCGACCTTGGCCTCGTCCGCGGCGAAACGGCCGGCGGCCACCGCCGGCCCGTCGACCACCACCACCACGCCGTCGACCGTCAGGCGGTTGCGGACCTCGGGCCAGTTGAAGGCGCGGATCAGCGGTTGCGGCAGGGCGAGGCCGGAGGTCTCGATCACGATATGCTCCGGCGGGTTCGGCCGGTCGAGCAGCGCGGTCATCGCGGGCAGGAAGTCGTCGGCCACGGTGCAGCAGATGCAGCCGTTGGCCAGCTCCACCACATCCTCATCGGCGCAATTCTCGATCCCGCAGCCGCGCAGGATCTCGCCGTCGACGCCGAGCTCTCCGAACTCGTTGACGATCAGCGCGATGCGGCGGCCATGGGCGTGGGTCAGCAGGTGGCGGACGAGCGTGGTCTTGCCGGCGCCGAGGAAGCCGGTGATCACGGTGGCGGGGATCTTGGCCATGAAAGGTCTCCCAAAAAGCCGGAGCACGGCGGGGAGGGCCCCGCCGCGCATCGCGAAATCCGGGCCGGCGCGGGGGTTCCGCGCCGGCGTCGTGGGATCAGGTCGAGAAGGTCAGGCGGCGGAGAACAGCCGCGGCGTGACCAGGCCGGTGCGGCCCAGACCGCGGGCGCCCTTGGCGGCGCCGAGCACCGCGAGGTCGACCAGCGGCTCGATCGCCACCACCAGCATGTAGGCCCCGCCGAAGGAGGCGATGGCGGCGAGGTTCGTCGCCTCGAACCCGTGACCGTAGAGCGCCCAGAACCCGACCCAGGCCACCACGCCGCCCTGATAGGCGGTGGAGAGCTTGAGGGCCTGCATGTAGCTCAGGTCCACATAGGCGGTGTTCGGCGCGATGATCCGGGTCGCCAGCGCGCGCAGCGCGAAGAGCGGGACCAGCAGCGTGGTGACGTTCATGCCGTACTGGGGCAGGTCGAAGGGCGCGAAAAGCACGCCCTGGATCAGCAGGCCGAGCGCGAGGCCAAGCGCCGCGGGGGCGGCCCCGAAGATCAGGAACAGGGTCGAGCCGAGGATCAGGTGAACCTCCGACACGCCCACCGGCCAGTGCGGCAGCATCTCGAAGAAGCCGAAGGTCAGCGCGGTCGCGGCGAGCGCGCGGGCGGCCAGCGAGACGGCGCCCTTTTCGCGCAGCGCGTCGACGGCGAGCTTGAGGCCGAAGCCCGACGCGGCCGCCGCGGTGGCGTAGCTGAGAACGATCTTGGCGCCGTCGACGACGCCGGGTTCGATATGCATGTCATGCTCCTGTCTCGTCCCACCCGGACGAGCTCTGGGGTTGCAGCGACGCGCGGCAGGTCTCCTGGCTCACGGCTTCGGGGGGGGCGATCCCTCCCACGCGCGCCCCGCCTTCCCGTTTCCGGTGGCTGTTGGAGCGCGCTCGCCGCATACAGTCGCGGGGGCGGCTGCGGCATCGGACCCCCTGGTTGGGTCGGTCCTGTCCGCATTCCCGTTTTGATCCGGGGCAGGCTGAAGCCCACCCGTCGGAACCGTGCGCGCCTCACAATTCCGCCACGCGGACCGCGCTGTCAAGCGGCGACGGCCGCCGGGTAGGCGGGGGGAGGAGGGTCAGAGCCCGAGCCGCGCACGCAGCCAGTCGGCGGCGGCGGCGGGGTCCTCGAAGGTCTCCCCCTCCGGCGGGGCGGGTCGGGCGATCAGCAGCACCTGCAAGCCCATCGCCGCGGCGACGCCGAGCTTGGCGCCGTCCGGCCCACCCGAATCGCGGGCGATCAGGTGGGTGATGGCGAGGCGCGAGAGCAGCTCGCGCTCCGCCGCCTCGGGATGCGGCGGGCGGGCGGCGATGACGCCGACGGTGTCGGGCAGGCCCGCGACCGGGCCGGCCTCGGCCACCCGCAGCCAGAGGCGCAGGCCGGGCGCCCCCTCGCGCAGGCCGGCGGCGAGGGCGGGGGCGGAGCCGCGCCCGGTCGCCGCAAGCGCCCGCGCCCCCCCCGGCA
>NZ_JBSRTQ010000189.1:0-7019 GCF_055129145.1 Albimonas sp.
CGGCGGCAGAGGCGCCGACGCGGGCGACGAGGTGGCGGCGGCCGAGGCCGGCGCCCGCGCGCTCGCCGCCCGCACCGGGGCCGTGGTCGCGGCGACCGGGCCGGTGGACTACGTGACCGACGGGACAAGGGGGTTTCGGGTGGCGAACGGCCACGCGCTGATGCCCAAGGTCACGGCGCTCGGCTGTTCGCTGACCGGGATCTGCGCGGCCTTCATCGCCTCGGGCGACGACCCGCTGACCGACGCCGCCGCGGCGCTGGCCTTCTACGGGCTGGCCGGCGAGCGGGCGGCGAAGGGCGCCGCGGGCCCCGGCAGCTTCGCGGTGGCCTTCATCGACGCGCTGGCCGCGGTGGATCCCGCGGCGCTCGACGCCGGCGCCCGGATCTCGGTCGCATGAGGGGGCCCCTGCCGGATCTGGCGGTCTACCCGATCTCCGACCCCTCGGCGCGGATCGGGGTGGAGGCGGCCTGCGTCGCCGCCGCCCGCGGGGGCGCGCGGCTGGTGCAGCTGCGCGACAAGACCGCGTCGGACGAGGCTCTGACGGCGCTCGCGCGGCGGCTGGTGGCGGCGCTGACGCCGCTCGGCTGCGCGCTGCTGATCAACGACCGGATCGGGGTGGCGAAGGCGGCGGGCGCCGCCGGGGCCCATGTCGGCCAGTCGGATGCGGCGGTGGCGGAGGCGCGGGCGCTGCTCGGCCCCGACGCGATTTTGGGGCTTTCCATCGACACGGCCGCGCAGCTCGACCGCAACGACTGGGCGAAGCTCGACTATGTGGGCGTCGGCCCGGTCTTCGCGACGGCGACCAAGCCCGACCATGCGACGCCGCAGGGCTGGGACGGGTTGGCCCGGCTCTGCGCGCTGGCCCCCGTGCCGGCGGTGGCCATCGGCGGCGTGAAGACGGCGCATGCGGGCCTCGCCAAAGGCGCGGGCGCGGCGGGGCTGGCGATGGTCTCCGAGATCTTCGGCGCCGACGACCCGGAGGCCGCGACCCGCGCCGCCCTCGCCGCCTGGAGAGCGGCATGACGCGCATTGCAAACGTCCTCGCCATCGCGGGGTCGGACCCTTCGGGCGGGGCCGGGATCCAGGCGGATATCAAGGCGATTTCGGCCAATGGCGGCTACGCCATGGCGGCGCTGACCGCGCTGACCGCGCAGAACACGCAGGGCGTCTTCGGCGTTCACCCGGTCCCGCCCGCGTTCGTGGCGGCGCAGATCGCGGCGGTGCGGGCGGATATTCGGCTGGATGCGGTGAAGATCGGCATGATCGCCTCGGCCGAGATCGCGCTCGCGGCGGCCGAGGCGCTGGCGGGGCTGACGGCGCCGATGGCGCTCGACCCGGTGATGGTGGCCAAGGGCGGCGACCGGCTGCTGGCGAATGACGCGCTCGACGCCCTGCGCGACCGGCTGCTGCCGCTTTCGACCGTGCTGACCCCCAACCTGCCCGAGGCCGCCGCCCTGCTCGGCCGCGGTCCCATCGAGACGCGGGACGCGATGGAGGAAGCGGCCGAGGCGCTGCGCGCGCTGGGGCCGCGGGCGGTGCTGCTCAAGGGCGGGCATCTGGGCGGGGAGACGAGCCCGGACCTGCTGCTCCACGAAGCCGGCGCGCATTGGTTCGAGCGGCCGCGCCACCCGACCCGCAACACCCATGGCACCGGCTGCACGCTGTCCTCGGCGCTCGCCGCGCAGCTGGGGCGGATTTTTGCGGACGCAGGCTTCGCGGCGGCGGGCGCGCTTCCCGCCGCCGCCCTTGAAACCGCCACGCAAGCCGCGGGCGACTACGTGGCCGGCGCCATCGCGGCGGCGGACCGGCTGGAGGTCGGGTCCGGCCACGGCCCCCTCAACCATTTCTTCCGGCTGGGCTGAGGCCCCCCTGAACGCGACGAAGCCCCACCGGTCCGGCGGGGCTTCGCAATGCGGGGTCTTCAGGCGCCTGCCGGGTCGCGCTCAGCTCGTCTCGCCCAGCAGCTGCACCTTGGCCACCGCCAGCAGCTCCTCCATCTTGGCGCGCAGGTCATCGGAGGAGATGCCCTTGGCCGCGAAATCGGCCGCGACCTTGCGGTGCACGTCGTCGTCGCCCGCCTCCTCCAGATCCGCGATCACCACCGAGGCGGCGTAGGCGTCGGCGTCCGCGCCGCTCATCCCCATCTTCTCCGCCGCCCAAAGGCCCAAAAGCTTGTCGCGCCGCGCCGCGGCCTTGAAGCGCATGTCCTCGTCATGGGCGAATTTGTTCTCGAACGCTTTCTCGCGATCGTTGAAAGTGGTCATCGGGTCCTCCGCTGCACAGGCCCGGCCGGGAGCGACGGGCTCCGGGCCGGCAGGTTCGCGCCCCATATAGGCGCATCGCCGCCGCGATCCTAGCGGCGAGGCCGCGGCGAATCCTTGCGGCAGGTCAAACGATGGTCTATCGCGCAGAACCCGGCGCGCGGGGCCCCTCTCACGCGCCCTCGACCTATTTTCGGGGCTGACACTTACTTCTCGGGGCTGACAATGGCGCGACGCAGACTGGTCTACGAAGGCAAGGCGAAGATCCTTTACGAGGGTCCCGAGCCCGGCACGCTGATCCAGCACTTCAAGGACGACGCGACCGCCTTCGACGCGCAGAAGAAAGACGTGTTCGAAGGCAAGGGGGTGCTCAACAACCGCATCTCCGAGCATATCATGACCGGCCTGAACGAGATCGGCGTTCCGACCCATTTCATCCGCCGCCTCAACATGCGCGAACAACTGATCCGGGCGGTGGAGATCATCCCGCTCGAGGTCGTGGTGCGCAACGTGGCCGCCGGCAGCCTCGCCAAGCGGCTGGGGCTGGAAGAGGGCATGCAGCTGCCCCGGCCGATCATCGAGTTCTACTACAAGGACGACAAGCTCCACGATCCGATGGTGACTGAGGAGCATATCGCGGCGTTCAACTGGGCCTCCCAGCAGGACATCGACGACATCATCGCGCTGGCGCTCAGGGTCAACGACTTCATGTCGGGGATGATGCTGGGCGTCGGCATCCGGCTGATCGACTTCAAGATCGAGTGCGGGCGGGTTTACGAAGGCGATTTCCAGCGGGTGATCGTGGCCGACGAGATCAGCCCGGATTCCTGCCGGCTGTGGGATGTGAAGACCGGGCGGAAGCTCGACAAGGACGTGTTCCGCCGGGATCTGGGCAACCTGACCGACGCCTATACCGAGGTCGCCTCGCGCCTGGGCATCATGCCCAAGCAGAACGGCCGGCCCGCGACCGGGCCGAAGCTGGTCCACTGAGACCGGCGTCTCCGGGGGCCGGCGCGGACGGCCCTCGTGCCGCTGCGCGCCGCATCGCCCCGCCCGGCCGTCCCGGTTTTCGACGGGACGGCCGGCGAAGGTCCTTTGCAGTCCATTCCGCATGATCGCGCCGCGGGTGATCGTCCTGGCGCTGGGCATCGCGGCGCTGGTCGCCGGCGCGGCGTGGATCGGCGCGCCCCGCCCGCCTGACCTGCGATTCGCCGCGATCGACGGGCTGCCCGGCTGGCGAGAGCTCGCCGACGGCGCGGGGGCGAGCCGCGCAGGCGGCCCCTCCCCGCTCGCGGGCCTCGATGCGGCGGATCGGGCTTCGGGCGAGGCGCCTGACCCGGACGCGCTCTGCGCCCTGATCTGGGACGGCGACGCGCCAGCCGAGGGGCCGGTCGACGCCCGCCCCCGCATCGCCGTCTTTTCCGACGCGAACTGCCCCTATTGCCGGACGCTGGACGGGATCCTCGCCGACCTCGCCGAAGCCCGCCCCGGCCTGCGCATCCTGCATCACGAATGGCCGGTGCTCGGCCCCGGCTCGGTCGTCGCGGCGCGGGCGACCCTGGCGGCGGACCGGCAGGGCGGGTTCCGGGCGCTGAAAACCCGGTTGCTGGCCTCGGGATTCGCGATCACCCCGGCCTATGTCGCCGCGGTGGCGGAACCGCTGGGGCTCGATCCGGTGCGGCTCGCCGCCGACATGGGCGCGGAGGCGATGACCGACGCGCTCGCGGACACCGCCCGGATCGCGGCGCGCTTCGGCTTCGTCGGCACGCCCTCGCTGGTCATCGGCGGCACGGTCGCCCAAGGGGCGCTGACCCGCGCCCGGATCGAGACGATTCTCGACGCCGAGGCCGCACGCGACGCGCCCCCCTGCCCCTGACCCGGCCGCCGGCCCGAAAACGGGGACGGCAGGGCGGGGCGATGTGGCGCGCAGCGACACGAGGGCCGCCCGGCCGGCCCCCGCTCCCGCCGCGACCGCTCGCCCGCTTGTCTCACGCGTCGGCGCGGGCTAGTCAGCCCTGAACTCCCCGCCTCCCCGCCGCCCGGAGACCGCCCATGAAAGCCCGCGTCCATGTCTCGCTGAAAACCGGCGTGCTCGACCCCCAGGGCGAGGCGATCCGCCACGCGCTCGGTTCCCTCGGCTTCGAGGGCGTGACCGGCGTGCGCGCCGGCAAGCTGATCGAGCTCGACCTGGCCGAGACCGACCCCGACGCCGCCCGCGCCGCGGTCGAGCGGATGTGCCAGTCGCTGCTCGCCAACCCGGTCATCGAATCCTACGCCATCGAGCTCGTCTGATGCGCGCCGCGGTCATCGTCTTCCCCGGCTCCAACTGCGACCGCGACATGGCGGTGGCCCTGCGCGAGGCGTCCGGCGCCGGCGTGACCATGGTCTGGCACAAGGAGACCGCCCTGCCCGAGGGGCTGGACCTGGTGGCCCTTCCCGGCGGCTTTTCCTTCGGCGACCACCTGCGCTGCGGGGCGATCGCCGGCAAATCGCCGATCATGCGCGCGGTAGCCGATTTCGCGGGCAAGGGCGGGCATGTGCTCGGCGTCTGCAACGGATTCCAGATCCTGACCGAGACCGGGCTGCTGCCCGGCGCGCTGCTGCGCAACGGCGGGCTGAAATTCCTCTGCAAACCCGTGCCCTTGCGGGTCGGCACCTCCGCCAGCGCCTTCACCAATGCGTGGAACGCGGGCGACATCGCCTCGATCCCCATCGCGCATCATGACGGCGCCTATGTGGCCGACGCCGAGACCCTGGCCGCGCTGCGCGGCGAGGACCGCATCGCCTTCGCCTATGAGGGCGGCGCGCCCAACGGGGCCGCGGACGACATCGCCGGCGTGCTGTCGCGCAACCGCCGGGTGCTGGGCATGATGCCCCATCCCGAGCGGGCGGTGGACCCGGCCCATGGCGGCTCCGACGGACGGCGGCTGTTCCGGTCGCTGTCCCAGGCGCTCGAAACCGCCTGAGCGCGGCGCGGGGCCGTCCCGGGCGGCCCTCGCTCCGCTGCGCCCCCCCTCGACTGAAAACCGCATGGTCCCGCCCAGGACGTCCCCGTCTTCAGGCGCCTTGCGCTTCGGGCAACGCCCCGGTCTCGATCCGCCCCGCCAGCGCCAGCGTCGCCTCGGCCAGCGCCGGCGTCAGGGGGATCCGGCGCAGCTGGCGCGGCGTGAAGAAGGCGAACCCCGCCCCCTCCCCCACCCGGATCGCATCCGGCGCGACATCCAGCCGGGTGACATAGGCGTAGAGCCGCGCGCGGGAGCTGCGGGTGGAGAGGCTCCGCCCGAACGGCCGCAGCGCGTCCGCCGCCAGCGTGATCCCCGTCTCCTCCCGAAACTCCCGCAACGCGGCCACGCGAAGCGTCTCGCCCGCCTCCACCCCGCCGCCGAACGGGGCCCAGAGGCCGGCGCCGGCGAGGCCCGGGCGGTCGTCGCGCAGCTGCATCAGGACGCGCGCCTGCGCATCCACCGCATAGACCAGCGCGCCGGCCCCCGGCCCGGGGGTGTCCCAGGCGCCGAAGACCGGGAACTCCGCCTCATCCGGAAACATCATTTGCGCCGCATGTGTTCGTCGAGCCGGGGCATGATCTCGACGAAATTGCAGGGCTTGTGGCGATAGTCGAGCTGGGGCTTGAGGATCTCGTCCCACGCGTCCCGGCAGGCCCCCGGCGAGCCCGGCAGCGCGAAGAGATACGTCCCCCCCGCCACGCCCCCGCAGGCCCGGCTCTGCACCGCCGAGGTCCCGATCTTGCCCATCGAGACCACGGCGAAGATCGTGCCGAAGGCGTCGATCTCCTTCTCGTAGACGTCGCGATGCGCCTCCACCGTCACGTCGCGTCCCGTGAGCCCGGTGCCGCCGGTGGAGATCACCACGTCCACCTCCGCATCCGCCACCCAGGCCCGCAGCCGCGCCGCGATCAGCGCGCGGTCATCGGTGACGATGGCGCGGTCGGCGACGGCATGGCCCGCGTCCTCGATGCGCGCGGCCAGCGTGTCGCCGGAGCGGTCGTCCCCCGGCCCCCGCGTGTCCGACACGGTCAGCACCGCGATGCGCAATGGAATGAAATCGCGTTCAGCCGATCCGCTCATGCGCGGCCTCCGATCAAGGGTTTTTCGCCGTCGAGCGCCGCGCGCAGCGCGCGCAGGTCGCGCCACGCCTCGCGTTTGCGCTCGGGCTGGCGCAGCAGGTAGGCGGGATGAAAGGTCGGCAGCACCGGCACGCCGCGCCAGTCCCGCCAGGTTCCGCGCAGGCGGGTGATGCCCACCTCCGTCTCCAGCAGCGCCTGGGCGGGGGAGGCGCCCATCAGCAGCACGAAATCGGGGGCGGCGAGCGCGATGTGACGTTCCAGAAACGGGGCCAGCATCGCGACCTCGTCGGTCGCGGGCCGGCGGTTTTCGATGGGGCGCCAGTAGACCACGTTGGTGATGTAGGCGGCCTCGGCGGGCGCCGTGGAGGCGCGGTCGAGCCCGATCGCCGCCAGCATCCGGTCCAGCAACTGCCCCGAGCGGCCGACGAAGGGCTTGCCCTCGCGGTCCTCCTCCCGCCCCGGAGCCTCGCCCACGATCATCACCCGCGCGCCCGGCAGCCCGTCGCAGATCACGGTGTTGCGCGCGCCCTTCTTCAGCGGGCTGAGCTCGAAGCCGCGGATGGCGTCATGCAGGGCGGAAAGGTCCGCGGCGGCGGCGGCGAGGTCGCGGGCGGCCTCGCGCGGCTCCCGCTCCGGCGCGGGCCGGATCACGGCGGGGGCTTTGCGGGCCTCGG
>NZ_JBSRTQ010000190.1:0-6995 GCF_055129145.1 Albimonas sp.
CGCGCCGCGCGGGCGCCGCGGCGCCGCCCTTGGCCCGGTCGTCGCGCGGCGCCGCCCGGCACGGGCGGCCCGGTTCAGTCCAGCGCGAACAGCGGCCGGAATTCGGTCATGTCGTCGAAGACGCAGACCTCGGGCGCGCCGATCTCGACCACCGGCAGCGCCTCGATCAGCGCCGCCTCGGCCGCGTCGAGCGCCGCGTCGGTTTCCGCCGCCAGCGCCGCCGTCTCGGGCCAGGACGTCAGATAGGCGAGCGAGATGTGGAACGGATATTCGCCATGGCCCGGCCGATGCGCGAGCCCGGTCCGCGCCGCGATCCGGTCGCGCATCGCCCGCAGGCGCGCCTCCTCCGCCGCCGTCTCGCCGCCCAGCGCCACGCCGAGCCCGCCGGCGGAGGCGTAGAGGCCGCGGATCTTCATGCGGAACGGAAACGCCTCGCCGGTCGAAAACCCGCGCAGGCGGTCGGTGATCGCGACGTCGGCCTCGGGGGCGGGCAGGTCGGGGGCGAGCCCTTCGGGCCAGCGGTCGGGCTCGCGGCGGTTGTGCAGGATCAGGTCGAACTGGGTCATGTGGAAGGACGAGGCCGGCAGCCAGGCCCAGAACCGGGCGAGCCCGGCCTGCGCCAGCCCGTCATGCACCGCCGACAGGGCTGCAACCGCGGCCGGCGCCCGCACATGGCCGATCACGGTCGCGCCGCCGTCGGGCAGCGCGACGCCCTCCGCGTCGAAGCGCTTTCCGAGCCACAGAGGCGGGTGGGCGCCGGCGGCGGAGGCGAGGCCCTGGGCCAGGCGCGCGCGATCCCCGCTCACAGCCGCAGCCCGGTCACGGCGTCGAAGAAATGCAGGTCCTCGGCCGCGGCGTGGAGGGCAAGCGGGCCTGAGGGGATCGGGTCGGCGGCATCCATCGCCGACACCATCTCCGCCCCCGCCGCATGGCCGTGCAGGAGACGGGTCGCCCCCAGCTCCTCCACCGCGTCGAGCCTGAAGGGCAGGCCATCGGGCGCGCCGGCCGGAACCACCCGCGCCTTTTCCGGGCGCAGGCCGAGCGTCACGAAGCCGTTCGCCATGCCGGCGGGCGGCCCGGCGAAGGGAACCGCGGCCTCGCCGAGGCGCAGCGCGCCCTCCGAAACCTCGGCCGCCACCAGGTTCATCGCCGGCGCCCCGATGAAGGCCGCGACGAAGGTCGAAGCGGGGCGGGCGTAAACCTCCGACGGTGCGCCGACCTGCTCGATCTGGCCGCCGTTCAGCACCACGATGCGGTCGGCGAGCGTCATCGCCTCCACCTGATCATGGGTCACGTAGATCGCCGAGACCCCGAGCCGCCGCTGCAATTTGCGGATCTCCAGCCGCATCTGGGTGCGCAGGCGGGCGTCGAGGTTCGACAGCGGCTCGTCGAACAGGAAGATCGACGGGTCGCGCACGATGCACCGCCCCATCGCCACCCGCTGCCGCTGCCCGCCCGACAACTGCGAGGGTTTGCGGTCCAGGAAATCCTCGATCTGGAGCATGGCGGCGGCTTCGGCCACCTTGGCCTCGATGGCCGCCTTCGCCGTGCCGCGGTTCTTCAGCCCGTAGGCGAGGTTCTGGCGGACGGTCATGTGGGGGTAGAGCGCGTAGTTCTGGAACACCATCGCGATGTCGCGCTCGGCCGGCTCGACCTCGTTCACGCGGCGTCCCTTGATGCGGATCTCACCCTCGGTGATGTCCTCGAGCCCGGCCACCATGCGCAGCAGCGTGGACTTTCCGCAGCCCGACGGGCCGACGAACACCACCAGCTCGCCCTGCGCGACTTCGATCGACACGCCGCGCACCGCGGCGGCGCCGTTGGGGTAGCGCTTGATCACGTTGTCGATGACCAGCGTCGGGGTCCCCGCGGGCGCGGAGGTTTCAGGGGCGGAGACGGCGGGACGGCTTGCGACGGTGACGTTCATTTCTCGGTCTCCACGAGGCCCTTGATGAACATGCGCTGGAATACCAGCACCACCAGCGCCGGCGGCGCCATGGCGAGGATGGCGAGCGCCAGGGCCTGATTGTAATCGGGGATGTTCGCGCCGATGAACGCCTGAAGGATCTGGCGGATGCCGCGCACGGTGGTGAACAGGCTCTCGTCCGTGGTCATCAGCGCCGGCCACAGATACTGGTTCCAGCCGACCACGAACATGATGATGAAGATCGCCGCGATCATGGTTTTCGACAGCGGCAGCAGGATGTCGACGAAGAAGCGATAGGGCCCGGCGCCGTCGATGCGCGCCGCCTCCAGCAGCTCGTCGGGGATGGAGCGGAAGAACTGCCGGAAGAAGAACGTCGCGGTCGCCGACGCGATCAGCGGCAGGATCATCCCCCCCCAGGTGTTCAGCAGGCCGAGCCCCTGCACGACTTCGTAGGAGGGCAGGATCCGCACCTCCAGCGGCAGCAGCAGGGTGGAGAAGATCACCCAGAACGCCAGGCTCGCGAACGGGAAGCGGAAATAGACGATGGCGTAGGCGGCGATCATCGAAATGGCGATCTTGCCCAGCGCGAAGCCCAAGCCCAGCAGCACCGAGTTCCACAGCATCAGCGTGCCGGTGATCTCGCCGGTGAAGCCGCCGCCCTCGAACAGCACCGTCTCGTAGGTCTCGAGGAAATTGCCGCCCCAGCCGAGCTGAAGCCCCTCGGAATGGATGGTCACCGGGTCCCAGGTCGAGGACATGAAGGTCACGAACATCGGCCCGCACATCAGCAGCGCGCCGAAGATCAGGACGACATGATGCAGGATCTGGGTGCGCCGGCGGGCGCGGTTGACGGTCCGCGGGACGGCGGGAGCGACGAAGGCGGGATCGGCTACGGTCATGGCTGGGGTCCTCAGGTGTAATGCACGCGCCGCTCGATCAGGCGGAACTGCACGACGGTCAGGGCGAAGACCGCGATCATCAGGATCACCGACTGGGCCGAGGAGCCGCCGAGGTCCTGGCCCCGGAAGCCATCGAGAAACACCTTGTAGACCAGGGTCACCGGGTTGTTGCCGGGCTCGCCCTTCAGCATGACGTCGAGCACGCCGAAGGTCTCGAAGAAGGCGTAGGTGATGTTGATGACCAGCAGGAAGAAGCTGGTGGGCGCGAGCAGCGGGAACACCACCGTCCAGAACCGGCGGACCGGGGAGCGGCAGTCGATGGAAGCCGCCTCGCGCAGGGAATTGGGGATCCCCTGGAGGCCGGAGAGGAAGAAGATGAAGTTGACCGGGATCTGCTTCCACGACGCCACGGTGATCATGGCGACGGCGGTGTCGAAATAGCTGACGCCCACCTGCATGTCCCAGCCGAGCCAGCGGGCGAATTCGGTCAGCGGGCCGATATGCTGGTCGAACATCATCACGCCGATCAGGCCGGCGACGGGGGGCGCGATGGCGTAGACCCACATCAGCGCGGTCTTGTAGGCGTCGCGCCCGCGCAGCACCGCGTCGGCCGACACCGCCAGCGCCAGCGCGATGCCCAGCGAGATCACGCAGATCGCCACGGTGAACACCGCGGTGAACTGCGCCGAGCGGCCGTAATCGGCGGCCGAGGTCGAATCCACGTAGTTGTCGAAGCCCACGAAGGTGGCGTTCCCGAAGAACGGATCCTCGAGATAGAAGGACGACCGCACCGCCTCGCCCGCCGGCCACAGGAAGAACACCGCGACGATGATCAGCTGCGGCGCGAGCAGCAGGTAGGGCGTCCAGGACGGGCCGAACTGCACCTTCTTCATGGGAGGCTCCGGTGGGTCAGGGAAACAAGCGGAAAAGGCCCCGCCCCGGCCCGACCTCGGGCGAAGACGGGCCCCGGAGCGCGTGGGACGCGACGCGGCGCTCGGACGGTGACGCGGAAAAGCGGGAACCGGGGGGACGGGTACGCGGGGGGGACGGGGGCGCGGGCGCGCCCCCGTCGGGGTCGGACGAAGCGGGCTCAGCCGGAGGTCTTGGCGAAGCGCTCCAGCAGGCGGTCGCCCTCTTCGTCGATGGTCTTGAGCGCCTCGTCGACCGAGGTCTCGCCGGCGAAGACCTTGCCGAACTCCCGGTTCATCACGTCGCGGATCTGGGTGTAGAAGCCCATCCGGTAGCCCTTGGTCCACTCGCCGCCGGGCAGCGACAGCTGCAGGATGCCGGTCTCGGCCGAAGGCAGCTTCTCGTAATAGCCGTCGTCCTTGGCCATCTGGTAGGCGGCGGTGGTCACCGGGACGTAGCCGGTTTCCTTGTGCCAGTAGTACTGGATCTCCGGCGAGGTCAGGAACTCGAAGAACGCGGCGGAGGCCTCGTTCTCCTCCTTCGGATGGCCGGCCAGCGCGAAGAGCGCGGCGCCGCCGATGAAGGTGGTCCCGCCGGCGCCCTTCACGTCGCCCCAATAGGGCAGGTAGGTGGCCTCGAACGGCGCCTTCATCGACTTCTGCAGCCCGCCGAACGAACCCGAGGAGCCGAGCCAGAGCGCGACGTCGCCGTTTTCGAACGGGGCCTGGTTGTCGTTCCAGCCGGCGCCGTAATAGCCGAAGTAGCCGGCGTCCTTCCATTCCTTGAGCTTCTCGAAGTGGCGCTTCAGCTCAGGGGTCTTCGACAGCAGCAGCTGGGTGCCCTCGGCCCCGTCATAGCCATTGTCGTTGGTCGCGAAGGGCAGGTTGTGGCGGGAGAAGAAGTTCTCCACGAAGATCCACGGAGTGTGGCTTTCGGCCAGCGCGACGTAGCCGGCTGCCTTCAGCTTGGGCGCGATCGCCTCGAACTCCTCCCAGGTCTTGGGGGGCTCGACGCCGGCCTTCTCAAGCGCTTCGGTGTTGTAATACATCACCGGGGTCGAGGAGTTGAACGGCATCCCCACCATCTTGCCGGCGGCGTCGGCGTAGAAGTAGCGCACGCCCTCGATGTAGTCGTTCACGTCGAACGCGTAGCCGTTCTGCTTGAGCAGATCCTCGGCCGGCAGCACCGCGCCCTTGGCCCCGATGATGGTGGCCGAACCCGCGTCGAACACCTGCGCGATGTTGGGCTGCTCGCCGGCGCGGAACGCGGCGATGGTCGCGGTCAGCGTCTCTTCGTAATTGCCCTTGAAAATCGGGGTGATCTTGTACTCGGACTGGCTGTCGTTGAACCGGGTCGAGATCTCGTTGACCACCTCGCCCAGACGGCCGCCCATGGCGTGCCACCAGGTGATGTCGGTCTGGGCGTTCGCGGCGCCGGCGGCGAGGGTCAGCGCGGGCGCGAGCGCGGCGGCGAGCAGCGTGCTGCGGATCATGAGAGGCTCCGTTGACGGCTGGAGGGGCGGGGCCTGACCCCTAGCCGCGGCGCATGTCATGCCCGTCTCGGTTTCGTGTCGTTTGCGCGACGATCCGCGGCCGGTTGCGTAAATCAATCCTGAACCTCCGCGCCCTATTCCCCTCCGGCATCGGTGGGAGAGAGGACGCGCGCATGCATCGCATCCGAAAGCTGGGGCAAGGCTCGACGAGCGTGGAGGTGATGCTCGCGGCGCTTGCGGTCCTCTGCTGGCTGTGGTTCCAGCGCATCGACGCGCTGGAGCAGGTCTACGACTACCTGCAGGCCCATGAGGAATATGAGCTCGACGAGGCGCTGGTCGGCCTGTTCGTCGCCGGCATGTTCTCCACCGTGCTGCTGATCTATCGCGGGATCTGGCTGCGGCGGGAGGCGGCGCGCGGCGACGCGGCGGAACAGGAGGCCCAATGGCTCGCCCGTCACGACCCGCTCACCGGCCTGCCCAACCGCCGCGGCCTCGACGAGCATCTGGCCGAGCATTCCGGCGACCGGCGCCGCGGCGCCCGCCGGACCGAAGGCTCGCGCCGCCAGGCGCGCCGGCCATGGACGCGGGGGGCGGCGGTGCTGTGCCTCGACCTCGACGGGTTCAAGCAGGTCAACACGCTGCTCGGCCACGAAGGCGGCGACCGGCTGCTGGAGGTGGTCGCCCAGCGCCTGCGCAAGCTGGCGGGGCCGGAGCTGGTGGTGCGGGTCGGCGGCGACGAATTCGTGCTGATCGCGGACCGGACCCGGACGCCGGACGTCACCGCGCTCGCCCGGCGCATCGTCGTGGCGCTGGCGGAGCCGGTGGCGATGGCGGGCGGGGCGACGGCGCGCATCGGGGCCTGCATCGGCATCGCCCTGACGCCCGAAGACGCGCCCAGCCAGGACGAGGCCCTGCGCCGCGCCGACGCCGCGCTTTACGAAGCCAAGCGCCTCGGCCGCGACCAGGTGGTGCGCTTCGATCCCGCGATGGCCGAAGCGCTGGGCGACCGCGCGCGGCGCGAGCAGGCGCTGCGCCTGGCGCTGGATCGCGGCGAGATCGAGCCGCATTACCAGCCGCTCACCGACCTCGCCACCGGCGCCCTGGTGGGGTTCGAGGCGCTGGCGCGCTGGAACGGCCCCGACGGGCCGGTGCCGCCCTGCGAATTCCTGCCGCTGGCCGAGGACATGGGCCTGCTGCCCGAACTCAGCGACCGGCTGCTGACCCGCGCCTGCGCGGATGCGCACGGCTGGCCGGACGGGCTGCGGCTGGCCTTCAACATCTCGCCCGCGCAGCTGGGCGACCGGATGCTGGCGCAACGCATCCTGTGGATCCTCGACGCCGCCGACTTCCCCGCGCGCCGCCTGCAGATCGAGATCCCCGAAGCCGCCGCCCTGCGCGACGCGGAGACGGAGGGCGGGCTGCTCGACCAGCTTCAGGCGGCGGGCGCGCGTGTGGCGCTCGATGATTTCGGGGCGGGCTACACCAGCCTCGGCCAGCTGGCGCGGCTGAAATTCAACGCCATCAAGATCGACCGGGCGTTCCTCGCCGCCGCCCAGGGCGATCCGGCGCGGGTCGAGGCGATCCGGGCCATCGTGGCGCTCGGCCGCGGCCTGGGGGTGAGCACGACCGCCGAAGGCATCGAGACGGAGGAGCAGATGATCCGGCTGCGGGATCTGGGCTGCGATCTGGGCCAGGGGCATCTGTTCAGCCCGGCGCTGACCGCGGAGGTCGCCGCCGCGGTCGCCGCCGGCCGCCGGCCGATGCGCCC
>NZ_JBSRTQ010000191.1:0-6943 GCF_055129145.1 Albimonas sp.
CCGGGCCGGCTGCGGCTCGCCTGGGCCGGGCGGGCGGCGTGGCGCGGGTTCTGGGCCGGCGCGCTCGGCGCGGCCCTGGTCGCCCTGGCGCTCGCCGCCCCCGAACTGATCCGCGGGCCGGAGGCGCGCCCGGCGCTGACCCCCGAGGGTTGGAGTTGGGCCGCGCTCGCCGCCCCCCCGCTCTGGACCGCGCTCGCCGCCTGGCTCGGCGCCCGCCTCGCGCTGCGCGCCGCGGCGGACCCGATTTGACCCGTCCTCCCGCTCTGGAGATCCCGGCATGACCCATCTGCGCGGCCTGATCCTGGTCCTGTGGACCTACGGCCTGATGGCCGTCGTGGGGCTGCTGGGCGCCCCCGCCGCCGCGCTCGGGCCCCGGCGCTGGACGCTGGCGATCATGCATTTCTACCTGCGGCTGGAGCTCGCCGGCGCCCGCCTGATCTGCGGCCTGCGCGCCGAGATCCGCGGCCCGGTCCCGCAGGGGGCGGTGATCGTCGCCGCCAAGCACCAGAGCTTCCTCGACATCATGATCCTGACCCATGCGCTGACCCGGCCGCGCTTCGTGATGAAACAGTCGCTGGTCTGGGCCCCGGTGCTGGGGTTTTACGCGCAGCGCATGGGCTGCGTGGCCATCGACCGCAGCGCCCGCGGCAAGGCGTTGCAGGCCATGGTCCAGGCCGCCGCGGCGGATGCCGAGCCCGGCCAGCTGGTGATCTTCCCACAAGGCACCCGCGTCGCGCCCGGCGCCGACGCGCCGTGGAAGTCCGGCGTCGCCGCGTTGCAGGAGGCGCTGCAGCTGCCCATCGTCCCCGTCGCCACCAATGCAGGCCATTTCTGGCCGCGCTCCGGCATCGCTCGCCGCCCCGGCGCGGCGGTGATCGAGTTCCTCGAGCCCATCCCCCCCGGCCTGCCGAAGGCCGAGCTGATGGCCCTGCTGAAGGCCCGGATCGAGCCGGCCTCCGCCCGCCTGCTGGACGAGGCCCGCGCCGGGCGCTGACCCCCAGACGCAAACGCCGCCCCCCTTGCGGGAGGCGGCGCTTCGAAATCCCGGCCGGTCCGATCAGGCCGCGGCGATCATCTCGGACTGCTTCACGATCACCTCGGCCTGGCGGATGGACGCGAGGTCCACCAGACGGCCCTTGTAGACCGCCGCGCCCTGGCCGGTGCGCTTGGCCTCCTCCATGGCGGCGAGGATCTCGCGCGCTTCGGCCACGGCTTCTTCGGAGGGGGTGAACACCTCGTTGGCGAGCGCGATCTGATTGGGATGGATCGCCCACTTGCCGACCATGCCCATGGTGGCGGAGCGGCGGGCCTGGGCGCGGTAGCCTTCGGGGTCCGAGAAGTCGCCGAACGGCCCGTCCACCGGCAGGATGCCATGGGTGCGGCAGGCCGAAACGATGGCCGACGTCACGTGGTGCCACGGGTCGGGATAAGAGACGGCGCGCTCGCCCTCGCCATCCGCCAGCATGTAGTAGTTCTTCTGGGTGCCCCCGATGCCGGTGGTCGACATGCCCATGGAGGCGGCGAAATCCGCGGCGCCGAGGCTCATCGCCTGCAGGCGCGGGGAGGACGCCGCGATCTCTTCGACATGCGCGAGCCCCGCGGCGGTCTCGATGATGACCTCGAGCGCGATGCGCTTGGTCGAGCCCTTGGCGGCCTCGATGGCGGTGACCAGCGCGTCCACCGCGTAGACGTCGGCCGCGCAGCCCACCTTGGGGATCATGATCATGTCGAGCCGGCCGTCGGTCTCTTCCAGCACCTCGACCACGTCGCGATACCAGTAAGGCGTGTCGAGGCCGTTGATGCGCACGCAAAGGGTCTTCTTGCCCCAGTCGAGCGTGTTGATCGCCTCGATGATGTGCTTGCGGGCCTGGGGCTTGTCGGCGGGGGCGACGGCGTCCTCGAGGTCGAGGTTGATCACGTCGGCGGCGGAGGCGGCCATCTTCGGATGCAGCTTGGCGTTGGAGCCCGGGCCGAACAGCTGGCAGCGGTTCGGGCGGGCGGGCGGCGTCGGCTGGACCTTGAAGCTCATCGGGCGGGCGTCCTTCGCGAAAGGAAATGTCTGGAGGGGTCGCGTGGACAGGTAGGTTATTGCCCCGGGCAGGTCAACGCGCCGGCCGCGGCGCCGCAGCATGACGCAGGGTGCGCATGCGAGACGGCGAAGGGAAGGCGCCGCGTCCGCGGCCCGCGCGCGGCCGCGTTCCGCCCGCGGCGCGCGTCCGCGTGGGCGCGGGCGGGACCGTTTCGGGCCGACAGGTCGCGCAGGCGCCGCGCCGGGGCTTTTCCCACCCGCCGGGGCCGGAGACGGCGCCGCCAGGCGCCGTCCCCCCCGCCCCGCCGGATGCGGACCCGCATCCGGGGTCCGGCCGCGCCGGACCGGCGCGGGCCCCGCCCGCGCGCGGGGCATCCGCGCGCAGGTCAGGGACGAGCGGTCTCCGGCTCAGCCCTTGACGCGCTGGGGTCCGCCGAAGTCGCGCTTGCCGATCGGCGCGCCCTTCATCCGCAGGATGTCGTAGGCCGTCGTCGCGTGGAAATAGAAGTTCGGCAGCGAGAAGCTCAGAACGAAGTTCTCGGCGGTGAAGGGCCGCGCATAGTCGCCCATCCGGAAGGTGACGTCCGCCCCGGCCCGCGCGTTGACCTGCTCGGGCGTCAGCGCCTTCAGGACGGTCTTCGCCTCCTCCACCAACCCCTTCAGCGCCGCCCAGTCATGGGGCCGCTTGTCGGTCGGGATCCCGAATTCGCCGGTGGTCAGCGCCTCGGCCGCGTCGGCGGAGTGGTGATGGATCGACACCACCTGAAACCGGAAGTCGGCCATGTCCGCGATCAGCCGGGTCGCGACGATCTCTTCGAGATCCACGCCCTGCTCCCGGAAATGCGCCTCGGCCTTCGCCATGAAGCCCGAGACGCCCTCCAGCGTCTGCAGATAATTCGCCACGCTCGCGTCATAGAGCGAAATGGTCATGTCGTGCTCCTCCCCGTTCGCCGCCGCGCGTTGTTCGCGCGCGTGCCGGCGGGGCCGCGACGCTCGCGGCCCCTGAAAATCCTGTCGGGCGCGAGACGCGCCGCGGTTACTGCAGGTCGCCGAAGGCGTGGGCCAGCCGCTCCGTCGCCTCTTGCACCATCGCGCGCGGCAGCGCGAAGTTGAAGCGCAGGAAACTGTCGCCGCCGATGCCGAAGGCGGGCCCATGATTGGCGGCGATCTTCGCCACCTTCTCCACCCGGTCGGTGAATTCCTGGGTCCCCATGCCGGTCCCGGCGAAATCGACCCAGGCCATGTAGGTCGCCTCCGGCCAGACCGAGTTCAGCCCCGGGATCGCCTGCACCGCGTCATGGAACACCCGGCGGTTGCCGTCGAGATAGACCAGCAGCGCGTCCAGCCATTCCGCCCCGCCGGAATAGGCCGCGGTGGTCATCAGCATGCCCATGGAGTTGGGCGAGGCCCCGGCGGTCGCATGCTTGGCCGCGAATTTCGCGCGCAGCTCCGGGTTGGGGATGAACACCCCCCCGGTCATGCCGCCCGCCAGATTGAAGGTCTTGGAGGCCGCGGCCATGATCACCATGCGGTCGGCCTGCTCGGGGGCTGCCAGCATCGCGACGGTGTGCTTGGGCCCGCCGGGCAGCACCAGGTCGTGATGCACCTCGTCCGAGATCAGGATCAGGTCATGCGCCTCGCAGAACTGCGCCAGCGCCCGGATCTCCTCCACGCTCCACACCATCCCGCCCGGATTATGCGGCGAACAGAAGACCACCATCTTCTCCGTCCCGTCGAGCTGGGCCGCCAGCGCGTCGAGGTCCATCCGGTAGCGGCCGTCGATCTGGCTCATCGGCGACTGCACGATGCGCCGGCCGTTCGCCTCGATGATCTTGTGGAAGGCATGGTAGACCGGGGTGAACAGGATGACGCCGTCGCCCGGGTTCGTATAGGCGCGGATGCAGTGCGACACGCCCGCGACCAGACCATGGGTTGTGGCGAGCCACTCGTTCTCGATGGTCCAGCCGTGGCGGGTCTTCATCCAGCCGGCCACCGCGGCCTTGTAGTCGGAATCGTTCCCGAAATAGCCGAACACGCCGTGATCCACCGCGCCCTGCAGCGCCTCGCGCACCACCGGGGGCGCCTGGAAATCCATGTCCGCGACCCACATGGCGATGCCGTCGTCGGGGCTGACGCCGAACAGCGTCTCCATCTTGTCCCACTTGCCGCAATGGGTGCCGCGGCGGTCGATGCGGGCGTCGAAATCGAATGTGGCGGACATGGAGGCTTCCTCATGCGGAGGGCGGGACGGGAACCGGAGGCGCGATCACCCCCTTCGGCGGGGACTTAAGCCTGAATCGCGCGCCGTCGCCAGTGATGCGGCGCCCCCGGTCGACACGCCGCGGCCCCGCATCCGCTTGACCCGCCCCCGCCCGCACGCTTATTTCCGCGCGCATGAGCATCCGACCGATCCTGATCCACCCGGATCCCCGCCTGAAGAAGGTCGCCGAGGCGCTCGGCGGCGTTGACGACGCCACGCGCAAGCTGATCGACGACATGCTCGACACCATGTACGACGCGCCCGGCGTCGGCCTCGCCGGGCCGCAGATCGGCGTGATGAAGCGGATCTTCGTGATGGACGTCTCCGACAAGGAGACGCCCCGCGCGCCGCTGGCCATGATCGACCCCGAGATCGTGTGGGCGTCGGAAGAGACCTCGACCTATGAGGAAGGCTGCCTCTCGATCCCCGAGATCTATGAGGAGGTCACCCGCCCCGCCCGCGTCCGGGTCCGGTTTCTCGACCGCGAGGGGACGGCGCAGGAGGCCGAGTTCGACGGTCTCGGCGCCACCTGCGCCCAGCACGAGATCGACCACCTCAACGGCAAGCTCTTCATCGACTATCTCGGCGCGGTGAAGCGCAGCCTGATCACCCAGAAGATGAAGAAACTGAAGCGGGAGCGGGCGAAGGACGACGGCTGAGCCCGGCCCTTTCCCACCCACCACAGGAGCCCCGCCCATGCGCCTCGCCTTCATGGGCACGCCCGACTTCTCGGTTCCCGTGCTGCGCGCGCTGGTCGCAGCAGAGCATGAGGTGGCCTGCGTCTATTCGCAACCGCCCCGCCCCGCCGGCCGCGGCAAGAAACCTCGCCCCTCCCCGGTGCATGAGGCGGCCGAGGCGATGGGGATCGAGGTGCGCACCCCCGCCACCCTCCGCGATCCCGACGCGCAGGCGGGTTTCGCGGGGCTGGCGCTCGACGCCGCGGTTGTGGTCGCCTACGGGCTGATTCTGCCGCGCGCGGTGCTGGATGCGCCGCGGCTCGGGTGCTGGAACGTCCACGCCTCCCTCCTGCCCCGCTGGCGCGGCGCAGCCCCGATCCAGCGCGCGATCATGGAAGGCGACGCCGAGACCGGGGTCGACGTGATGCGGATGGAAGCCGGTCTCGACACCGGGCCGGTGCTGGCCGAGGCGCGCACGCCCATCGGCCCCGCAGACACCGCCGGCGACCTGCATGACCGGCTGTCGGCCATGGGCGCCGCCCTGATGGTCGAGGCGCTGCCCCGGATCGAGGCCGGCGAGACCGGGACGCCGCAGCCCGACGCGGGCGTCGAATACGCCGCCAAGATCGACAAGGCCGAAGCCCGGCTCGACTGGTCCCTGCCGGCCGAGACGCTCGACCGTCGGATCCGCGGCCTCGCCCCCTTCCCCGGCGCCTGGACGGAACTCGACGGCGAGCGGATCAAGATCCTGCTGGCCCGGCCCGAGCCCGGCGCAGGCGCGCCCGGCGAGACGCTGGACGCCGCCCTGCTGGTGGCCTGCGGCGAGGGCACGGCCCTGCGCATCACCCGCATGCAGCGCGCCGGCCGCGCCGTGCAGGACGCTGAAACCGCGCTGCGCGGCAAGCCGATCCCCGCCGGCGCCCGTCTGGGCTGACGCGGCTCTCCCCCGCCGAAACCGCAAAGCGAAACGCCCCCGCGCCAGGTCCGGCGCGGGGGCGTTTTCAGGTCGGGCCTGCGCTCAGGCGGGGCGCCGCCAGGCGTTTCGGCGCAGAAGTCCGAGACCGACCAGCGACGAGCCCAGCAGCAGCAGGGGCGCCGGCAGCGGCACCACAGCGCCGCCGAGCGCCGCCGAAGGCTCGCCGCCCAAGGTCGCCGAGTCGACGCCCTTGCCCATGTTCATGTCGTCCGCCGCGCCGCCGGTCTTGCCGGTCTCGACCGGCCGCAGCCCCGCTTCCGTGCGGAAGTCGTTGATGTTGTAGGTCAGCCCCTCGCCATGGGTGAAGTTCAACGCGAGGTAGAGCGTGCCGAGGAAATCTTTCGGCAACGTCAGCGTCAGGGACTGGCCGCGGGTGTAATAGTCGATCTGCAGGCTGGTCGACAGCCGCGTGCCGTCCCACTCGTAATCGAAGGGGCTGGTGTCCCACAGCACCACGCCGCCGGCGGAGTAGGAATAGTCGACGCCCGCCGGCGCGGCGAAGGACAGCGTCAGTTCACCCGCCTCGAGGCCGGTGAACATGAAGTAATCGTCCGAGCTGTTGCCGCCGACGCCGCTGATCGCGGTGACGTCGGCGCCGACCACGGTCGGCGAGCGGTAATCGGCGCTGAATTCGCCGCCAGCGACATCGGCTTCCCACAAGGTGGAAGCCGCTGCCGGCAGAGCGAGAACGCACAGCGAAAAGGCGGCCGATACGCCGGCCGCGCGGAAGAGTCCGATGATGTTCATCTCAAGCCCCATAAAAGTCCGGAGCCCCCTCCGGACGCGTCGGGCCGCCGCAGCGATTTCGTCGCCAAGGCCTCGCCGAACGAGGCGCGGATTTATGCCGATCGCCCGCGCCCCGCAAGCGGCCGCTCCATGCCTTTTAGTGATGTCCGACTTGCCGAAGACTTAACGCGCCGGGACCGAGTTCAGCGCCCCGAGCGCGGCCTCAGCGCCGCGGCCACGCCCCGCGCCAGCCGCCGCAGCCGCGGGGCGCGGAC
>NZ_JBSRTQ010000192.1:0-6941 GCF_055129145.1 Albimonas sp.
CCGCGGCGAAGCTTCGCCGCGCGCAGGAGGCCGCCGAGGCCGCGCGTCCCTATGCGGACCGCATGAACGGCGTTCTCGGCAAGCTCGCGGCCGGGTCCAACCCGGTCATGGCGCCCAAGCTGCTGACCGGAACCGGCGACGATCAGGTGCATCTCCTGATCGTCGCCACCGCGGAACGCGGCCTGTGCGGCGGGTTCAACAGCACCATCGTGCGGCTGGCCCGTCTGCGCATCCGCGAGCTGCTGGCCGACGGCAAGACGGTGAAGATCCTGACCGTGGGCCGCAAGGGCCGCGATCAGCTGCGCCGGGACCACGCCGACAAGTTCGTCGGGCATGTGGACCTGTCGGGCATCAAGCGCATCGACTACGCCTCGGCGCAGAACATCGCGCTCGACGTCATGGCGCGGTTCGAGGGCGGCGAATTCGACGTCGCCACGATGTTCTTCAACCGCTTCCAGTCGGTGATGACGCAGATCCCGACCGCCAGGCAGCTGATTCCGGCCAGCTTCGACACGATCGAGGATGACCGGCTGGAGAACGGCGCGCCCGTGCTCTACGACTACGAGCCGGACGAAGAGGCGATCCTCGCCGATCTTCTGCCGCGCGCCATCGCCGTGCAGGTCTTCACCGCCCTGCTGGAGAACGCGGCATCCGAACAGGGCGCGCGCATGTCCGCCATGGACAATGCGACGCGCAACGCGGGCGACCTGATCGACCGTCTGACGCTGGAGTACAACCGCTCCCGTCAGGCTGCGATCACCAAGGAGCTCATCGAAATCATCTCGGGCGCGGAAGCGCTCTAAGGGACGGAGAGTCACATGCCGACCGGCAAGATCACCCAGGTCATCGGCGCCGTCGTCGACGTGCAGTTCGACGGCCATCTGCCCGCGATCCTCAACGCGCTCGAGACGGACAACAACGGCCAGCGACTTGTGCTCGAGGTCGCCCAGCATCTGGGCGAGAACTCCGTGCGCACCATCGCCATGGACAGCACCGAGGGTCTGACCCGCGGGCAGCCGGTGAAGGACACCGGCTCTCCGATCTCGGTGCCGGTGGGCGACGGCACGCTGGGCCGCATCCTGAACGTCATCGGCGAGCCGATCGACGAAAAGGGCCCCGTCGACCACACCGAGACCCGCTCCATCCATCAGCCGGCGCCGACCTTCGCGGAGCAGTCGACCGAGTCGCTGATCCTCGTCACCGGCATCAAGGTCATCGACCTGCTCGCCCCCTACTCCAAGGGCGGCAAGATCGGCCTCTTCGGCGGCGCGGGCGTGGGCAAGACGGTTCTGATCCAGGAACTGATCAACAACATCGCCAAGGTGCACTCGGGCTTCTCGGTCTTCGCCGGCGTCGGCGAGCGGACCCGCGAGGGCAACGACCTCTATCACGAGTTCATCGAGTCGGGCGTCATCAACCTCGACGATCTGACCAAGTCCAAGGTGGCGCTGGTCTACGGCCAGATGAACGAGCCGCCGGGCGCCCGCGCCCGCGTCGCGCTGACCGGCCTGACCATCGCCGAGCAGTTCCGCGACCAGTCCGGGGCGGACGTGCTGTTCTTCGTGGACAACATCTTCCGCTTCACCCAGGCGGGCTCCGAGGTGTCGGCGCTTCTGGGCCGCATCCCCTCGGCGGTGGGCTACCAGCCGACGCTCGCCACCGACATGGGTCAGCTGCAGGAGCGGATCACCTCGACCCGCAACGGCTCGATCACCTCGGTGCAGGCGATCTACGTGCCGGCGGACGACCTGACCGACCCGGCCCCGGCCGCGTCCTTCGCCCATCTCGACGCCACGACGGTTCTGTCGCGCGCCATCTCCGAGCTGGGCATCTACCCGGCCGTGGATCCGCTCGACTCGACCTCGCGCATTCTCGATCCGGGCGTGGTCGGCGAGGAGCACTACCTCGTCGCCCGTCAGGTTCAGGAGACGCTGCAGCGCTACAAGGCGCTTCAGGACATCATCGCCATTCTCGGCATGGATGAGCTCTCCGAAGAGGACAAGGTCACGGTTCAGCGGGCGCGCAAGCTGCAGCGCTTCCTGAGCCAGCCCTTCGACGTGGCCGAGATCTTCACCGGCTCGCCGGGCGTGCAGGTGCCGATCGAGAAGACCATCGACTCGTTCAAGCGCGTCTGCGCCGGCGAGTTCGACCATCTGCCCGAGGCCGCCTTCTACATGGTCGGCGACATCGACGAAGTGGTGGCCAAGGCCCAGAAGCTCGCCGCCGCCGCGGCCTGAACCTGAACGGACGGGAGCGCACACATGGCGAAGCTCGCCTATGACCTGGTCTCGCCGGAGCGCATGGTCGCCTCCGGGGAGGCCGACGCGATCCAGATCCCGGGCGCCGAGGGCGACCTGACGGCGATGCCTCAGCACGCGCCGTTCCTGACCCCGCTGCGCCCCGGCGTGGTGACGGTGCGGGATGGCGCGACCACGACGGGCTATCTGGTGACGGGCGGGTTCGCCGAGATCTCCCCCGCCGGCGCCGCGGTGCTGGCGGAGGAGGCGATCCCGGCCGCCGACGCCTCGGCCGAATGGTTCGACGCCAAGATCGAGGCGGCTGAAAAGGCGCATGAGATCGCGTCGGGCGAAGCGAAGATCATCACCGCGCAGGCGGTGAGCGATTTCCGCTTTCTCAAACAGACCATGGGCTTCTGACCTGAGCTGACGACGGACGGAAGACCAGGGCGCCCCGCGCGAGCATCGCGCGGGGCGTCGTCGTCGAAGCGGGGACGCGAACGGGACCATGACCGCGCCGGTGACGCTGCACGGATACCATCGCAGCATCTACGCCTGGGTCGCGCGCCTGGCGCTGGCCGAGAAGGGCGTCGCCGCCGACTGGGTGGAGGTCAATCCGTTCGCGCCCGGCGGGGCCGACGCGCTGCACCCGTTCGGCCGGGTGCCGGTGCTGGTCCACGGCGCCGCGGTGATCTACGAGACCGCCGCCATCTGCCAATATGTCGACGAAGCCTTCGCAGGTCCGCCCTTGCAACCCGCCGACGCGCTCGGCCGGGCCCGGATGCGCCAGATCATCGGCGTGGCCGACGCCTACGCCTATTGGCCGATGGTCCGGCAGGTCTATGCCGAGAAGATCTTCGCCCCGCATGAGGGCCGCGCCGCCGACCCGGCATTGGTGCGCCAGGGGCTGCAGACCGCGCGGCGCGCGCTCGACGCGCTGGAGGGGCTGGCCGGGTCGGGTCTTTTCCTGACCGGGGGCGCGCCGGGGCTCGCCGACCTCCATCTCGCCCCGATGATCGCCGCCTTCGCCCGCGCGCCGGAGGCGGGCACCCTGCTCGCCGGGCGCCCGCGCCTGCACGCCTGGTCGAAGCGGATGGCGGCGCGGGAGAGCTTTCGCGCCACGTCCGTCCTGGTCTGAGGAGGCCCGCCATGATCTCCGTCCGTCCCGCCACGCAAGAGGACGCGCCCGCGATGAAGGCGGTGATCGATCCGATCATCGCGCGCGGCGGCTCCACCGCCTACGAGACGCCGATGGCGGTCGCCTATCTCGCTTCCAAGGCGGTTGCGCCCTGCTTCGCGCATGTGGCGGAGGATGAGGCGGGCCGGGTGGTCGGCTTCCAGTGGATTTCGCCGGATGCGGGCGACCCCGGGCTCGCGCTGATCGCGAGCTTCGTGGCGCTGGATGCGGCGCAGGGGGGAATCGGCTCGACCCTGTTTCCGCGGACCGAGGCGATGGCCCGCGCGCGGGGATTTCGCGAGATCGACGCCACGATCCGCGCCGACAATGTCGGCGGGCTCGCCTATTACAGCCGCATGGGCTTCGTCGACCATTCGGCGGAACGGGGCGTGCCGCTGTCGGACGGGACGCCGGTGGACCGGATCAGCAAGCGCAAGCGGCTGACGGCTGGTTGAGAGGCGCCGCGCTTCCCAACCGCCCCGACCCCTGCCATGCTTCGCCGTCCCCATGATGCAGGAGCCGGCGATGAAACATGTCAGCGCGCCCGAGGCCGAACCCGATTTTTCCACCGGCGCCGCCTATGTCGGCGGCCGCTATGTGCCGGCGGCGCAGGCCACCGTGTCGGCGGTCGACTGGGGGTTCACCCGTTCGGACGTCACCTATGACGTGGTGCATGTGAAGGACGGCGCGTTCTTCCGGCTGGACCGGCATCTGGCGCGGTTCCAGGCCTCGATGGCCGGGCTGCGCATGAGGATCGATCTGGATGCGGACGGCATCGCCCGGGTGCTGCATCGCTGCGTGGCGCTGGCGGGCTTGCGCGACGCCTATGTGGCGATGGTCTGCACCCGCGGCGTGCCTGCCCCGGGGATGCCGCGCAAGCCGAGCCTCATCGAGAACCGCTTCATGGCCTATGCCCTGCCCTGGATCGACGTGTTCAGCCCCGAGCTTCAGGCCCGCGGCGTGCATCTGATCGTGGCCAAGACCCCGCGGATCCCGGCCGAGTCCGTCGACCCGACCATCAAGAACTACCACTGGGGCGACATGGTCCGGGCGTTGCAGGAGGCGGAGGACGCGGGCGCGGATTCGGCTGTGCTGCTCGACACCGACGGCTTCGTGACCGAGGGGCCCGGCTGGAACATCTTCATGGTGAAGGACGGCGCCCTGATCGCGCCGGATCGCGGCGCGCTGGAGGGGATCACCCGCGAGAGCGTCTTCGACCTCTGCGCCGAGCTGGGCATCCCCGCCCGCGAAGGCCGCATCACCGAAGCGGAGCTGCGCGAGGCCGACGAGATCTTCACGTGCACCACCGCGGGCGGCGTGATGCCGGTGTCGCGGCTCGACGGGCGCATCTACGGGAACGATCGGCCGGGGCCGATCTCGGCCCGCCTGCGCGAGATCTACTGGGCGAAGCATGCGGAGGGCTGGGGCGCGACGCCGGTGGACTACGCGGCGGGCTGAGCGCGGGGGCGCCTGGGTCGGAGAAGCGGGGGCCGCGAGCCGCCCCCCGCCCCGCCGGAGGGGTCAGCTTTTGCGCCGGCGCGCGGCCGCGCCCATCAGGCCCAATGCGCCCAGCAGCATCGGCGCCGCCGCGGGCAGCGGCACGGAGGAGACCCCGGCCACCTCGATCTCCATCGTGTCGTTGGGCAGGGTGAAGACGTAGGAGCCCGGGTTCAGGCCCATGCCGATGATCGTCGTCCCGGTCCATGTGGCGGAGCCGGTGATCTCCGACCCGCTGTAGTTGTAGGGGAGGAAGATCGCGTCGGCGCGAAGGCCGGCCAAATCGCCGGTGCGAGTCGTTGTTGAGGAAACGTCGGTCACAGCGGAATCGAACAACATCCCGTCGAGGGCGCCGGTGCTGTAGAACGTGCCGAACGTGCCAGCCCCGACGACGAGGATGTTCAGACTCGGCGCGACCGCAGCGTCCGGCGCGCCTGCGGAGTAGTAAATCGAGGCGCCGGTCAGGTCGATGCTGCCCGAGAAGCTGGCGACGACGTCGGACCCGATCTCCTCGAAGGTCATCACGATCTTGGCGGAGGCGACGGCAGGAAGCAACGCAAGGGCGGCGGTGGCGGCAAGCACGCTGAGACGCATGGATATTCTCTCCAGACTGGCGCGGCGATGGCCACCGCTCGCCCGGGAGCATAGTTACATTCATTTTTGGTTCAAGTTATAAAAGGAGGCGCCGAGGGACGGAAAGGCCGCGACCCTTCCGCCCCCGGACCGCCGTCCTCACGGCCAGAGGTGGTCGAACTCGGCCAGCACCTTGCGATAGGTGGTGCGCTTGAACGGCACGATCCGGTCCAGCACCTTGTCGCGCGGCGACCATTCCCAGCGGCTGAACTCGGGATGGCTGGTCGCGATGTTCACGTCCCGGTCCGGGCCGTGGAAGCGGAAGGCGAACCAGCGCTGGTTCTGCCCGCGATACTTCCCCTTCCACAGCTTCGGCACCAGGCTCGGCGGCAGGTCGTAGGGGATCCAGTCCCGGCTTTCGGCCAGCAGCGTGACCTTGTCCCGGGTGATCCCCGTCTCCTCCCACATTTCGCGAAGCGCCGCCTCGAGCGGCGCCTCGCCCTGGTCGATCCCGCCCTGGGGCATCTGCCAGGCGTCCGAGCGGAAATCGAGCCGCTGGCCCACGAAGATCGCGCCCTCCCGGTTCAGCACCATCAGCCCCACGCAGGGCCGATAGGGGAGGGCCGCGATCTCCTCGGGACTCGGCTCGGGCCGTGCGCTCATCGCCCGGTCCCCTCTCAGCGATCCGCGCCGTAGACCGACAGGCCGGTCAGCACGTCGAGCGCGTAGGCCAGCTGCAGGTCCTTGCGGCGCAGCTCGGCGGTGGCCTCGTGACGGGAGCGTTCGTCCTGCAGGTGCTTGCGCTCGTCCTCGGTCAGCGCGTTCTCCAGGCTGCCGCGCAGATCGGCTTCCGAACGCATCCGCGGCGGGGTATCGGTCTCCTCGCTGGCGGCGAGCGCGCGCTGTTCGATCAGGATGTCGGGCTCGATGCCCAGCGCCTGGATCGAGCGGCCGGACGGCGTGTAGTAGCGCGCCGTGGTCATCCGGATCGCGCCCTTGCCGGACAAGGGCATGATGGTCTGGACCGAGCCCTTGCCGAAGGATTTGGAGCCGAGGATGATCGCGCGGCGATGGTCCTGAAGGGCGCCCGCCACGATCTCGGAGGCGGAGGCCGACCCGCCGTTGATCAGCACCACCATCGGCTTGCCGCCGGTGAGGTCGCCCGCTTCGGCGTTGTAACGGTCCATGTCCTGCGGGTCGCGGCCGCGGGTGGAGACGATCTCGCCCGACTCGAGGAACGCGTCGGACACCGCGACCGCCTGATTGAGCAGCCCGCCGGGGTTGTTGCGCAGATCGAGCACGTAGCCCTTCACGTTGTCCGCGCCGCCGAGCTCGGCCTGCACCTTCTCGATGCCTTCCTTGAGGTTCTCGAAGGTCTGCTGGGTGAACTGGGTGACGCGCAGCACGCCGACATCGCCTTCGACCCGCGCCTTGGCGGCGGCGATCTTGATGTTGGC
>NZ_JBSRTQ010000193.1:0-6759 GCF_055129145.1 Albimonas sp.
CCGCCTGACCGCGCCGCGGGCGAGACGGCGCCGCCGGCGCGCGGGTCGTCGCGGCGCTCCCGGCCTCGCCGCCCGCACGCCCTCAGAACGGCGCGGGCGCGGAAAACTCCAGCCAGGCGCCGCCGTCGGGATGGCGCAGGCGCAACCGCTCGGCATGCAGCTGCAACCGCTCCGCCGCCCCGAAAACCGCATCGTCGCCGTAAAGCGCGTCGCCCAGGATCGGATGGCCCATCGCCGCCAGATGCACCCGCAGCTGATGGCTGCGCCCGGTCAGCGGATGCAGGACGAGGCGGGAGGCGCCCCCGCCCGGCTCCACACCGGCCCGCACCCAGTCGGTCACCGCTGCCCGGCCCGCCGCGTCCACCTTCTGCCGGGGCCGCGCCGGCCAGTCGGTCATCAACGGCGCTTCGATCCGCCCGGCCTCCGCGCCCGGCGCGCCGCGCACCCGGGCCACATAGGTCTTTTCGATGACCCGCCGCTCGAACTGCAGGCCCAGATGGCGCTGCGCCGCCGGGCTGCGGGCCAGAACCACCAGCCCCGAGGTGTCCATGTCGATGCGATGCACGATCCGCGCGCCCGGAAACGCCGCCTCGGCCCGCGCGGCGAGACAATCGGCCAGGGCCGCCGCCTTGCCCGGCACCGTCAGCAGCCCCGAGGGTTTTTCGAGCACCAGCAGCGCCGCATCCGCATGAACCACGCGCAGAGGTCCCGAGGGCGGCGCATAGGGCCGGTCGCGGAGCGGCGGCAGGACGAGCGGGGCAAAAAGGTTCATCCCCCCGCATCCCCGAGCCGGCCGGTTGACGCAAGCCCCCCCGCGCCGAAGGCCGCTTGCGGCCGGAGACATCGAAATGCCCGGAACGGGCGCCGAAAAATCCCCCGCCCTCAGCCCTTGCCGGTCTTCGCCATCCGCCAGGCCGCCAGCCCCACGCAGGTCGCCACCACCAGGATCAGAAGCGTCGCCAGCGCGTTGATCTCCGGCGTCACCCCGAGCCTGACCTTGGAGAACACCACCATCGGCAGCGTGCTCGCCCCCGGACCGCTGACGAAACTCGCGATCACCAGATCGTCGAGCGACAAGGTGAAGCTCAGCAGCCAGCCCGACACCAGCGCCGGGGTCAGCGCCGGCAGGGTCACGTCGAAGAATACCCTGGGCTGGCGGGCGCCGAGGTCCATCGCCGCCTCCTCCACCGACACGTCCACATCCGACAGCCGCGCCTGCACGATCACCGCCACGAAGGCCATGCAGAAGGTCGAATGGGCGATGACGATGGTGTCGATCCCGCGCTCCGCCGGCCAGCCCAGCAGGCTCTCCATCGAGATGAAGAGCAGCAGCAGCGACAGGCCGGTCACCACCTCGGGCATCACGATCGGCGCCGTCGCCATCCCCGACAGCAGCAGCCGGAATCGGAACCGCCCGAAGCGGGTCATCGCGTAGCCGATCAGCGTGCCGAACACCGTCCCGATGCTCGCCGCCATCGCCGCCACTTTCAGGCTGACCCAGGCGGCGCCGAGGATCTGGTCGTTGGACAGAAGCTCCCCATACCACTGCACCGACCACCCGCCCCAGACCGAGGCGAGCTTGGAGGCGTTGAACGAGTAGATCACCATGATCGCGAGCGGCACGTAGAGCAGGGAGAACCCCACGCCCGCACCCACCAGCAAGGGCCAGCTGCGTTTCATCGCGCCGTCACTCCTTCCCGCCGAGCGAATTGCGCACGAACATGATCGGGATCACCAGCAGCGCCAGCATGGCGATGGCCACCGACGAGGCCAGCGGCCAGTCGCGGTTGTTGAAGAACTCGGTCCACAGAACCTTGCCGATCATCAGCTGGTCCGGCCCGCCGAGCAGCGCCGGAATCACGAATTCGCCCACCGACGGGATGAACACCAGCAGCGACCCCGCGAGGATCCCCGGCATCGACAGCGGCAGGGTGACGGAGACGAACGCCTTCCAAGGCTTCGCGCCCAGATCATGCGCCGCCTCCAGCAGCGCGCCGTCCAGCTTCTCCAGCGTCGAATAAAGCGGCAGGATCATCAGCGGCAGATAGCCGGTGACGATGCCCGCATAGACCGCGAAATCGGTCTGCAGCATGGTGACCGGACCGATGCCGATCAGGCCGAGCGCGGAGTTGATGAACCCGGTCGGGCTCATCAGCCCGATCAGCGCGTACATGCGCAGCAGAAACGACGTCCAGAACGGCAGGATCACCAGCATCAGCAGCAGGTTGCGATACTTGGACCGCGCGATCAGCAGCGCCATCGGATAGGCGATGATCAGGCAGATCACGGTAGAGACGAACGCCACCCAGATCGAGTTCATGTAGGCGGTGATGTAGAGATCGTCCTCGGCCAGGAACGTGTAGTTCCCGAAATTGAGGGTGACGGTCAGCAGCCCGTCGGCCCAGTCCAGCAGACTGGTATAGGGCGGCCGCGCGATGGCGCTTTCCGAGAAGCTGACCCGCAGCACCACCAGAAACGGCATCAGGAAGAACAGCCCCAGCCAGAACACCGGGGCCGCCACCACCAGCGCCCGGCCGCGGCGCAGGAGCCAGCTCATGCCCGCTCTCCGCAGCGGCGCGCGCTCATGAGGTCAGCGCCACGCCGGCGTCCTCGGCCCAGGAGATCCATACCCTCTCCTCCCAGGTCGGGGCCGCGTCGTCGTGCCGTTCGCGGTTGGCCAATGTCGCGCGCACCCGCAGGCCGGAGGGCAGGACCACCCGGTAATGGGTCAGCCCGCCCATATAGGCGATGTCCTCGACCACGCCCTGCGCCTTGCCGCCGATATCGACGCCGAGCATTCCCTCGGGCGGCTCGCGGCGCAGCACGATCTTCTCGGGGCGCACCGCGACCCAGACCGTCTGCCCCTCCTGACACGACATGCCGTGATGCACATGGATCGAGCCGCCCAGCGCGTCGGAGGCGATGCCGACATGGTCGGGATGATCCTCGACCACCTGGCCCTCGAAGATGTTCACCGAGCCCACGAAATCCGCGATGAAGCGGTTGCGCGGGAATTCGTAGAGGTCGCGAGGCTTGTCCACCTGCTCCAGCCTGCCGAGGTTCATCACCCCGATGCGGGAACCGAGCGTCATCGCCTCCTCCTGGTCATGGGTGACCACGATGAAGGTGGTGCCGAGGCTGTCCTGGATGTCCATCAGCTCGAACTGGGTCTCTTCGCGCAGCTTCTTGTCGAGCGCCGAGAGCGGTTCGTCCAGCAGCAGCGCCTTGGGCTTCTTGGCCAGCGCCCGGGCCAGCGCCACCCGCTGCCGCTGCCCGCCCGAAAGCTGGGCGGGCTTGCGATGACCGAAGTCCGAGAGCTTCACCAGGTCGAGCATGCGGCGCACCTGCGTCTCGATATCGGCGCGGTTCATGCCGTCCTGCTTCAGCCCGTAGGCGATGTTCTTCGCCACGCTCATGTGCGGGAACAGCGCGTAGGACTGGAACATCATGTTGACCGGCCGGTCCCAGGGCGGGACCGAGGTCATGTCCTGGCCGTCGATCTCGATGCGCCCTGAGTCCGGCGTCTCGAACCCCGCCAGCATCCGCAGCAGGGTCGACTTGCCCGAGCCGGAGCCGCCGAGCAGGCAGAAGATCTCCCCCTCCGCCACGTCGAGAGAGACCTGGTCGACGGCCCGGAAGCCGTCGAAGGTCTTGACCACATCCTGGATGCGGATGAAGGCGCGGTCCGACTTCGGACCGCGCAGGATCGCGGGAGCGGCCACGGCCGGGGCCCCGCCGACCATCACTGACCGGTCTTCACGGAGGTCCAGGCCCGGTTCAGCAGCCGGTCGGACTTCGAGTCGTAGACCACCGAGACATAGAGCTTCTTCTTCGCCGCGTCGGTCGGATAGATCCCCGGATCGGAGGTGATGTCCTCGTCGACCAGCGGCGTCGCTGCGGCGTTGCCGTTGGCGTACCAGACGTAGTTGGTGATGTCGGCGGCGATCTGGGCGTCCATGATGAAGTTGAGGAACTTCAGCGCGTTCTCGGGATGCGGCGCGTCCGAGGGAATGGCCATCATGTCGAACCACATCAGCGCGCCTTCCTGGGGCACGGTGTAGGCGATCTCGACCCCGTTGTCGGCCTCGTCGGCGCGGTCGCGGGCCTGGAACACGTCGCCCGACCAGCCGACCGACAGGCACACGTCGCCGTTCGCCAGATCGTTGATGTACTGCGAGGAATGGAAGTAGCGGACATGGGGCGCGATGGACTTGAGCAGCGCCTCGGCCTTGTCGATGCTCTCCTTGTCCTGCGCGCCCGGATCGATGCCGAGGTAGTTCAGGGCCGCGGGGATGATCTCCACCGGCGCGTCGAGCATGGTGATGCCGCAGTCGGCGAGCTTCTCGGCGTTGGCGGGATCGAAGACCAGCGACCAGCTGTCGGTCGGGGCGTCGGCGCCCAGCCGCTCCTCGATCTTCTTGACGTTGTAGCCGATGCCGGTGGTGCCCCACATGTAGACCACGGCGTGCTTGTTCTCGGGATCCCAGGCGGCCACGCGGGCGCTGATCTCGGGATCCATGTTCTCGAGATTGGGCAGCTTGGACTTGTCCAGCTCCTGGAACACGCCGGCCTGGATCTGGCGGGCGAGGAAGGAGCCGGTCGGCACCACGACGTCGTAGCCGGTGGATCCGGCCATCAGCTTGGCCTCCAGCACCTCGTTGGTGTCGAAGACGTCGTAGGTGACCTTGATGCCGGTCTCGGCCTCGAATTTCTCGATGGTGTCTTCGGCGATGTAGTCGGACCAGTTGTAGACGTAGAGCACCGGCTCTTCGGCCGCGCCGGCGCCCGCCGGGATGAACGCGGCGGCGCCGGCCGTCAGGGCGGCCAGGAGGGCGGAAGTCGGTTTCGTGGTCATGCGCGAAGGCTCCCCTGTGCGATGCGCCCGCGCGGCGCGGCGGGACGGTTCATCGGAAAGACTAGGGCGGGCTTCGCAGGCGGGAAAGAGTTAACTTTAGGCGAAAGCGGCGACGGGCGCGGCGTTTGGGCGCCCGTGCGCCCGCGGGGCGGGGGCGTGGCGCGCTTCGCGGCGCCCCGTTGGCGTTTCGCGGGGGATTCGCAGGGGCTCAGTAGCCCTCGAACCCCTCGACCAGCCACAGCGAGTAGCTGACCGCCCGATCCTCATGGGTGCGGAATTCGCCGGTGCCCAGCGGCACGGCCGACTGGAAGCGGGCGGCGATGTCCTCGGCCAGCGCCTCCCCCTCCACCGCCAGCAGGAAGATGCGCGCGTCGCCGGCTTCCAGCCGGGAGCGGAACTCGAAATGGTTGGAGACGCGGCCGTCCGGATCCCAGATCGCCGCGTCGCCGAAGCCGATTCCGCCCTGGAACAGACATTCCGACAGGCGCCGGCGGTCGTTGGACAGCAACGCGTCGGCGCCCTCCCCCTCCAGCGCGCTCAGCGCCGCCTCGCAGAACGGGCCGCCGATTCGCATCTTCTTGAACGGATCGCCGGCGCGGGGCAGGTCCTGCGCCCAGACCGAATAGATCGCGCCGAGGCCCAGCACCGCGGCGAAGGCCACGCCCCCGATCCAGGCGTTGACCCGCAGCGCCCGGTCCCAGTCCCGCGCCATCAGGTAGCGCGCGGCGAGGATCGAGCCCGCCACATAGGCCGGCGCCGCCCAATTGGGCTGGGCCTGGGACATCAGCGCCTGCGCGCACATGATCGCCAGCAGCGGCGCGGTCTGCCAGGCGAGCAGCCGCGCCTTCCAGTCCGACCGCGCCTCGGGCCGGGCGAAGGCGGCGAGCGCGGCCAGGATCGCGGCGAAGGCGATGGGGCCGATGACGCCGAACTGGGCGCCGAAGAATTCGCCGAGCTCGCCCGGATGAACCAGGCCGCGGTCGGGCCGGATCTCGGCGTTCTCGCCCAGATGGGCGAAGGTGACGAAGCCGTGGCCGGCGTTCCAGATCAGGTTGGGGGCCAGCACCGCGAGCGCCGCGCCGGCGGCGATCAGCGCGCCCTTGCGCCGGGTGGGCGCCATGGGGCGTTCGCGCGACAGAAGCGCGTAGCCCAGCGCCCCGCCGACGAAGGCGACGCCGGTGTATTTCGCCATCATCCCCGCGCCGACGCCGACGCCGATCATCACCCACCAGAGCCAGGGCTCGGGGGTCTTCTTGCCGGGCCGCACCTCCGCCACCCGCACCATGGCGTAGAGCGCCAGCGCCCAGCCGGCCATCATCGGCGGGTCGGTGGTGATCAGCAGGGCCGAGATCGAGACGCCGGGCGCCGCCGAATAGACCACGGCCGCCCAGAATCCGGTGCGCGCGTCGAAAAGCCGGCGGGCGGTGAGGAAGATCAGCGCGCCGATGGCCAGATGCGCCAGCGGCGCGAAAAAGCGCAGGCCGAACAGGGTGTCGCCGAACAGCGAGGTCGACAGCTCGATCAGCCAGCCGACCATCGGCGGCTTGGAATAATGCCCGAAGGCGAGCTCGCGCCCGTAGGCCCAGTATTGCGCTTCGTCGAAATGCACCGGAATCAGCGCCAGGCCGTTGATGGCGAGGCGAAGCAGGCAGAGGCCGAGCAGCAGCCAGATCGTGCGGTCGCGCCAGAGCGCCGCCTGCGCCGCCTTGGTCAGGGGCTTGCGGGCGGGTCGGGCCCTGACCGCGTCCGCCGGCTTGCGCGGCGCCCGCGCGCGGGCGGGGGTCCGGGCGGCATCGGCCTTGCCCGTGGACTCGGTCCCGTCGGTGGTCATGGGCGCCGTCCTGAGCTTGGCGCCGCGGGCCTCGCGCGCACGGGCCGCGCAGGTCCCGACGCCGGCGCGCGGG
>NZ_JBSRTQ010000194.1:0-6825 GCF_055129145.1 Albimonas sp.
CCCGCGCGCCCGGCCGGGACCGCGATGCAGAACGGGGCCGGCCCTTCGCCGCCCGCGTGCCCGAGGCCGGCCCGGCCCCGAAGCCTGCCGCGCCGGCATCGCCGACCGAGCCCCCACCCATGCCGGACCTGACAGGGAGGCGCATATGAGATTTCTGCTGAAAGTCATCGACACGCTCTGCGCCGCAGGGGCGATCGTGGCGGCCTTGTCCGCGGCGGCGCTCGCGGCGATGCTGATCGTCGAGGTGGTCGCCACTTCGTTCTTCGCCTGGTCGCAGCCCTGGGGGGTGGAATATTCCGGCTACCTGCTGGCCGCGACGCTGTTCTGCGGGTCCGGCTGGACGCTGCGCGATGCGGGCCATGTGCGGGTGCAGGTGCTGACCAACCTGCTGCCCGCCGGCGCCCATCGCGCCGCCGACATGCTGGGCACGACCTTCGCGCTCGGCGTCTCCGGCTTCGCCGCGATGTCCGTCGTCAACTACGCCATCCGTTCGGCCGAGATCGGGTCGACCAGCTCCTTCCCCACCCGCACGCCGCTGGTCTACCCGCAGGGCGTGCTGGCGGCGGGGCTGGCGATCCTGTCGCTCGGCCTCGCGGCCCGACTGATCCGCCTCGCGATGGGCCAGGCGCCCGAGCGCGCCGGCGCTGAGGAGAAGCACGTATGACCGCGCCTCTGGGTTTCATGGCGGGC
Source organism: Albimonas sp. (assembly GCF_055129145.1). Classification (NCBI taxonomy): domain Bacteria; kingdom Pseudomonadati; phylum Pseudomonadota; class Alphaproteobacteria; order Rhodobacterales; family Paracoccaceae; genus Albimonas; species Albimonas sp. The sequence continues at coordinate 691 of NZ_JBSRTQ010000194.1, forward strand.
CTTCTGCTGCTGACGCTGGGCGGCGGGGTCTGGGTCGGGTTCTCCCTGCTCTCCGTCGGCATCCTGTCGCTGGAAGCGTTCAAAAACATGAAGGTCGACCGGTTCCTCGCCGGCGACCTCTGGTCCTCCTCCACGGCGCTGGAGCTGGTGACGCTGCCGCTCTTCATCCTGATGGGCGAGATCCTGTTCCACACCCGCCTTTCCGAAAACCTCTTCGCCGGTCTGGCGCCTTTCGTGCGCCGCCTGCCGGGGCGGCTGGTGCATATCACCGTGCTGGGCTGCACGATCTTCGCCGCCGTCTCCGGGTCCTCGGCCGCCACCACCGCCACGGTGGGGCGCATCACGTTGAAGGAGCTGGAGGCGCGGGGCTATGACCGCATGCTGTCGGCCGGCGCGCTCGCCGGCGCCGGCACCATGGGCCTGCTGATCCCGCCCTCGATCCCGCTGATCGTCTACGGAGTGCTGGCCGAGGTCTCGATCCTCGACCTGTTCATCGCCGGCGTGATCCCGGGGCTGATCCTCGCGGGCCTCTTCATGTCCTGGATCGGGGCGGTGTCGCTGCTGCGTCCGGGCACGCAGCCGGCGCCGGAGCCGCGGGCGAGCTGGCGGGCCAAGGGCCGGGCGTTGCTGAAACTCGCCCCGGTGTCGATCCTGATCCTGTTCGTGCTCGGCTCGATGTATGCGGGCTTCGCCTCGGTGACCGAGGCCGCGGCGGTCGGCGTGCTCGGCGGGCTGATCCTGGCCGCGACCGAGGGGCAGCTGACCTTCCGCATGATGTCCAGGGCGCTGGGGAGCACGGTGAAGACCTGCTCGATGATCGGGCTGATCCTCGCCGGCGCCCTCTTCCTCTCGAAGGCCATGGCGCGGCTCGCGATCCCGACCGACGTGGCCGCGGCCATCCAGTCGCTGGACCTGTCGCCCACCGCGCTGATCCTGATCCTGATGGTGTTCTATCTGGCGCTCGGCTGCTTCCTCGACGGGCTTTCGACCATCGTGATGACCCTGCCCGTCACCCTTCCCCTGGTGCTGGCCGCGGGCTTCGACCCGATCTGGTTCGGCATCTTCCTGATCGTGACGGTGGAGATGGCCCAGATCACCCCGCCGATCGGCTTCAACCTGTTCGTGATCCGGGGGCTGACCGGCATGCCTTTGGGCCGCATCGCCTGGGCGGCGGCGCCGTTCTGCCTGCTGATGGTGGGGCTGGTGTTCCTGCTGGTCGCCTTCCCGGGGATCGCCACCTGGCTGCCGGAGAACCTGAAATGAGCTCGACCTCTTACGCCGAGGGCGCCCTCTCTCTCGCCGTCGAGGGTCGCGTCGCGACCCTGACGCTGAACCGGGAGGCGCAGCGCAACGCCTTCAACCTCGCCATGTGGCGCGCGCTGCCCGACATCGCGGCGGCGCTGGCGGGCGACGGCCGGGTGCGGGCGGTGCTGGTTCGGGGGGCGGGGGAGCGGGCGTTCTCCGGCGGCGCCGACATCGCCGAGTTCCCGCAGGTCTACGAGACCGCCGAGACTGCGCGCGCCTACAACACGGCCGTGCGCGCCGGGCAGGACGCCATCGCCCGGCTGCCGAAGCCGGTGATCGCGGTGGCCTTCGGGGCCTGCGTGGGCGGCGGCTGCGGGCTGGCGCTGTCCTGCGACCTGCGCTTCGCGGCGACGGGCGCGCGGTTCGGCATCCCGCCCGCGAAGCTCGGCGCCGCCTATTCCTTCGGCGACGTGAAGCAGCTGGCGCAGCTGGTCGGTCCCGCCCGCGCCAAGGACATCCTGTTCTCCGGCCGGCTTCTGGGCGCCGAGGAGGCGCTGCGCATCGGCCTGATCGACCGGGTGTTCCCCGCCGAGACGCTCGCCGCCGAAGCGCTGGCCTATGCCGACGCCCTCGCCGCCCTCTCCCCCGTGTCGCTGGCCACCTCCAAGCGCATGGTGCAGGCGGTGCGCGACGGGGCGGAGACGGAGACGCCCGAGCTGCGCGCGCTCTTCGACGCCGCCTTCGCCTCCGCCGATTTTCAGGAAGGCTATCGGGCGTTTCTGGAGAAGCGGGCCCCCGATTTCGGCTGAAGTCTATGCGTAGGGCGGGTGCGAACCCGCCATCCGCGCCGGTTGAACCGGGGCGCGGCGGGTTCGGCCCGTAGGGCGGGCGCCAACCCGCCATCTCCCGACCTCAACCGACGGTAACGGCGGGTTTGCACCCGCCCTACGAGTTCAACGCCTCATCCAACGCCTCGGCCCAGGCGGTCAGCCGCGCCTCGGACCACGGCGCGCCGAGCAGCTGCACCGAGGCCGGGATCGCCTCTCCGGCCAACGGAACCGGGATCGCCACCGCCGGCGCGCCGGCGAAATTGGCCAGCGCGGTGAAGTCGGCCTGGTTGGCGGGGGCCGGCGTCCCATGCGGGAAGGCCCGCTGCGGGGCGGTGGGCATCATGAGCGCGTCGCATTCGCCCAGGGCCCGATGACAGGCCGCCGCCGCCGCGCGGATGCGGGCGTAGGCGTCGACCATGCGCAGCGCGCCGGCGTTGCGCCCATAATCCAGCAGCGCGGCGAGCCCGTCGGTGATCGCGCCCGGGCGGTCGATCAGCTCGGCCATTTCGACCGCGCCCTCGGCCTCCGAAATCAGCAGCCCGCCGCGCCGGGCCCGGCCCGGATCCCAGCCGACCAGGTCGATCTCCACCACCCGCGCGCCCAACGCGGTCGCCGCTGCGCACGCCCGGGCGAAACCGTCGCGCACCGCCGGCTCGCAGTCCACCGCCTCGATCTGCGCCGGCACGCCGATCCGGACGCCGCGCAGCGAAATGTCGGGCCGCGCCGACCAGCCCCGCCGCGCGGGCCGCGCATCCGGATCGTCCGGATCGACCCCGGCCAGCGCCGCCAGCGCCGGCCACAGCCCCGAAGCGCGCCGGGTCAGCGGCCCGACGGTGTCGAGCGTCGGCGCCAGATACGCCAGCCCCGACCGCCCGATCAGCCCCGCCGTGGGCTTCGCCCCGCATACCCCGCAATAGGCCGCGGGGATTCGGACCGACCCCATCGTGTCGGTCCCCAACGCCACATCGACCAGCCCCGCCGCCACCGCAGCCCCCGACCCGCCGGAGGAGCCGCCGGGCGAAAGTCCCGCCCCCAGCGGATTGGCGCAACGCCCGAAGGCCTCGTTGTCCGTCGTCGCCCCCAGCGCCCCCTCATGCAGGTTGACCCCGCCGAGGATCACCGCGCCGGCCTCCCGCAGCCGGGCGACCGCGGCGGCGTCCCGCGCCGCCACCCGGTCCCGCCAGCCCGCGATCCCCGCGGTCCACGGCCGGCCCTTCATGGCGAGGTTGTCCTTCACCGCCGCGAGCGCCCCATCCAGCGGTCCGCGGGACCGGCCGAGGCCCGCGCGCCCGTCCGCCTCCGCCGCCGCCTGCAAGGCGCCCTCGGCGTCGACGGAAAGGAAGATCGCCTCCCCCGCCGCCCCGCTCGCCTCGATCCGGGCGAGCGCGTCGCGGGTCCGGGCCTCGACCGGGCCGCCCATCAGGACGCCTTCCGCGCGTCGATCAGGCGGAGCGGCTTCTGGCGGGCCTCGATCTGGGTCAGCGGCGCGGTCTCCCCCGGCGCCGCGAGCTCCACCGAGATCTGCACGCCGAGCCGGGTCTTCAGCGCAGCCTCCATCGCCTCGCGCAGCCCTTCGGGACGGTCCGAGACCTCGGCCACCACCGTCATCTCGTCGCGGCCGTCATGCTTCTCGACCCGGCAGATGTATTCCGCGGCCATCTGCGGGAAATGCGCGGACAGGAGCGCGCCGATCCCCTGCGGATAGATGTTGATGCCCCGCAGCTTCACCATGTTGTCCGACCGGCCCATGAAGCCGCGGATGCGCTGGAACGGCAGGTCCAGCGGGTTGGCGCCCGACAGCTGCTCGGTCACGTCATGGGTGTTGAAGCGGATGATCGGGTAGAGGTCGTCCTTGAAGAGGCAGGTGCAGACCATGTCGCCAATGCCGCCCGGCGCGACCGGAGCGCCGTCCTCCACATCCAGGATCTCGAGGAACTGGGCGTCTTCGAGCACATGCATGCCCTCGCGATCCGGCCCCTGGCCTGCGATGACGCCGGTATCGCCGACCCCATACCAGTCATAGACCTGCGCGCCGCCCCAGGCCTGCGACATCGACTCGGCGCTGTCCGCCCCGATATGGCCCGAGATCATTCGGATCTTGATGTCCTCGCCCGGGATCAGCCCTTCCTCGCGCGCCACTTCGGCCAACCGCTTCACGTAGTCGCCAAAACCCACGATCACCGAGGCCTCGAAGTCCCGCATCACCCGCACCTGCTGGGCCGAGCGCATGTCCGCCCCGGTGCCCGCCGTCAGGATCGGCGCCCCGATCCAGTGGGCGATCGCCTCGCGCACATAATGCCCGCCATTGACCATGCCGAACCCGTAGACGCAGTGGATCACGTCGTCGGGGGTCATGCCCTGCAGGCGGTAGACGCGGGCGAGCAGCATGTTCTGCACCTCGCGGCTGCGCGCCCCGTAGATCAGCGGCTGCGGCTTGCCGGTGGTGCCCGACGTGGTCTGCATGATCATCGGCGGCCGGATGCCCGAGGCATGCACGTCGCGCCCATGGAAATCGCCGATGGGCGGAAACGCCTCGACCGAGGCCATCAGGTCCGATTTCGAATAGGTCGGGAGTTTCGCGATGTCGTCGAGGCCCCGGATGTCGCCCGGCTCCACCCCCGCCTTCCCCCAGTGGCGGGCGTAGAACGGCACCCGCCAGGCGAAGTCCATCATCGCCCGGAAGCGCGCGTCCTGCCTGGCGCGCAGCTCGTCGCGGGACATGCCGGCATAGGCGCCCAGCACGTCGACGGGGTAGTCGCGGGCCAGGGCGGCGGGGTCGAGCGCGTCGAAATAGCTGGGATAGGCGGTCACTGTTGCATGTCCTCGGGGGTGGTTTCGGGGGGGGTGGTTTCGGGGGTCTCGGCGAGCGCCGAGGCGAAGGCGGCGAGCGGCGCGGGGCCGGGATCGTCGGGCAGCGCGAGCGCCGCGGCGATCAGCCGGTCGGCCTGTTCCGGCGAGCGGCCCCCGGCGGCGCAGAGCGCGCGGGCCTTGGCGACGAGGCGGGCCTCGTCCACCGGGTTCTCGGGGTCGCCGAGCGCGTCGGGCGCTTCGGCGCGCAGTGTGGTCCCGTCGGCGAGGTCGATCTCCACCGCCGCCCCGTAGCGGCCCGGGAAGGCCGCGGTGAAGCCGGGGGTTTCGGCCAGCCGGGTCAGGGCGCGCAGCCGGGTCAGGTCGGGGCGGGCGATGGCCGCCGGCTCGAACGCCCCCAGCGGCGGCGGCCCGTCGGCGAGGCAGGCGGCGACGGCGTGCTGGAGGGAGAATTTGGCCTCGTGGGAGGTGGTCGGGACCGGGCGGTCGCAGAAATCGATCGCCTCGGCATAGGTCTCGATCCGGATCGCGCGGATCTGGTCGGGGTCGGCGCGCAGCGCCAGCGCCGCGTCGATGGCCGGATGCGCGTGGCGGCAGGCGGGCCAGGGCTTGAAGCTGACGTCCCAGACCTTCCAGGGCCCGACGAGGTCGGCGGTCACCGCCGAAGGGTCCGGATCCGGGCAGAAGGCCGCGTAAAATCCCTGGACGCCCTCGAGCATCGCCTCGGGCCCGGTGAACCCCAGGGCGGCGAGCTCCGCCGCCTGCAGTCCGGACATGGCGGCGCGGGCGGTATGCAGTTGCTTGGTCATCACCGGCTCATGCCGGCAGCGCCACGGCCCCGCGGCCTGCGCGCCGGCATTGCCCAGCGCCCAGACCATCGCGTCCTCGGACAGCCCCAGCACCGAGCCCGAGGCCGCCGCCGCCCCGAACGGTCCGCAGGTCGAGGTGTTGTGCCAGCGCTGGTAATGCCCCGGCCCGACCGAGGCGCCGATGCGGATCATCGCCTCGTAACCGCGCACCAGCGCGTCGAGGAAATCGGCCGCGCCGGCCCCTCGCGCCTGGGCGGAGGCGAGCGCCGCGGGGATCGCCACCGGCCCGGGATGCAGGATCGAGGTGCGGTGAACGTCGTCCATTTCCAGCACGTTGCCGAGGCCGCCATTGACCAGCGCCGCCGCCGCCGCCGACAGGCCCGCGGCGCCCATGCCGACGCCCGCGCAGGCCCCCGACCCGGTGGCGCGCGCCGCCGCCGCCA
>NZ_JBSRTQ010000195.1:0-6786 GCF_055129145.1 Albimonas sp.
ACGTTCGCCGCGATCGGCGCGTGGATCGTCTCGCTGCTGAACGTCATGCAGTTCCCGGGCGGCTTCACGCTCTGGCTCATCCTCGGCGGGATCGCCGCGGGCCTGGTCGGCATCCTCGTGGGCCTTCCGGCGCTCCGCCTGCGCGGCGCCTGCGTGCCTTTCGCACCCGGGGCGCACCCGGGGCGCGTCGGGGCCGCATCGCGCGGTTGCGTCCGGGGCGGGTCGCGGCCTAGCTATTCGCGCGGGCCCCGATCCGCGGCGCAGGGGAGGCGCGGGAGATGACCGACACGCTGGCGCGCCATGCGCTGATCCTGGGCGGCGCGCGGTCGGGCAAGACCCGCGCGGCGCTGGACTGGGCCGAATCCATGGGCCCCGTCCGCATCTACATCGCCACCGCTGAGCCCGGCGACGGCGAGATGGCCGACCGCATCGCCCGCCACCGGGCCGAGCGCGGCGACGGCTGGCGCACGGTCGAGGCCCCGACCGATCTGGTCGGCGCGCTCGACGCCGCCGACCGGGAAGGGGGCGAGGACGTGGCCGCGGCCGACGCGCTGCTGGTCGACTGCCTGACGCTCTGGCTCTCCAACCTGTTCTTCGCCGAACGGGATCTCGCGGCGGAGACCGAGGCGCTGGTCGAGACCCTCGCCCGCATCCGGATCCCGACGCTGCTGGTCTCCAACGAGATCGGTCTCGGGCTGGTGCCGGACACGGCCCTGAGCCGGTCGTTCCGCGACGCGCAGGGGCGGCTGAACCAGCGGGTCGCGGCCGCCGTCGGACATGCGGTCTTCATCGCCGCCGGCCTGCCGCTGCGGCTGAAGGGCGAGGGGCGCTACTTCCCCTGAGCCCGGAAGGGCGTCGCCGGACTTCCCCTGAGCCCGGAAGGGCGTCACCGGCCGTAGCGCAGCCGGGCGATCTCGGCCCGGGTGTCGGCGATCTCCTGCGCGGTCAGCACATGGGGCGCGCCCAGCGTCAGGGCGGCGGCGTATTGGCGGGCCAGCGCCTCCAGCTCCACCGCCGCGGCCATCGCCTTGGCCAACGTCGCGCCGCAGGCGATCATGCCGTGATTGGCGAGCAGGCAGGCCGACCGCCCCTCCAGCGCCGTCAGCGCATGGTCCGACAGCGCCTGCGAGCCGAAGGTCGCGTAGGGGGCGCAGCGCACGTCGTCGCCGCCGAAGAGCGCGATCATGTAATGCACCGCCGGGATCGGCCGGCGCGCGATGGCGAGCGCGGTGCAATGGGTCGGATGGGCGTGGACCACCGCGCCGAATTCCGGGCGGGCGGCGAGGATATCCCGGTGAAACCGCCACTCGGACGAGGGCGCGCGGGGGCCGGTCGCGGCCTCCGGCCCCGCATCGAGGGGCATGGCGCAGATCGTCTCCGGCCCCATCGCGTCATAGGGGGTGGAGGACGGCGTGATCAGCATCCCCTCCGCCACCCGCACCGAGATGTTTCCGGATGTGCCCTGGTTGAGCCCGCTGGCGTTCATGCCCCGGCAGGCGTCGACGATGCTTTGGCGCAGCGCGAGGTCGTCGGCGGCGCCTTGGATGGCGGCGGATTCCGCGTCGGCTTCGATTTTCGAACTTTTGGGACGGCGCGGCGGCATAAGGCGGGCTCCGGCTGGGGGCGGGGAGCGGAGCCTCGGGCGCCCGCCGGCGCATGTCCAGCGCAAGCGGGCCGGGAGGGGACCTCGCGCCCCGCTGGCGCGGGGCGCATCGCCCGCCCGCCCGGCCTTCCCTGAGGCCCCTTTTCCTCAGGCCCTCTCCCTCAGGCGGCCTGCGCCGTCTCCATCCAGGCGTCCAGCGCCGCGATCTCGTCGGCGGTCATCCTCAGGCCGAGCCGGGTGCGCCGCCAGACCACGTCATCCGCCCGCCGCGCCCATTCGCGCGCCATCAGCCAGCGGACCTCGCGCTCGGTCAGGCCGGCGCCGAAGGCCTGGCCCAGATCCTCGGGCGTGGCCGCGCCCGACAGCAGGTCCAGCGCCTCGGTCCCGTAGGTGCGCACCAGCCGGGTCGCCCACACGTCGTCGAGGAAGGGATGCGCCTCGCGCAGCCGGTCGATCAGCGCGGGCACGCCGTCCACCGGAAAGTCGCCGCCGGGCAGCGGCACGCCGGCGGTCCAGGCGCCGGACATCTTCGGCAGATGCGGCGCGAGCTTTTCCAGGGCGCTCTCGGCCAGCCTTCGATAGGTGGTGATCTTGCCGCCGAAGACGTTGAGCAGCGCCGCGCCCCCCTCCGCCTCCACCTGCAGCACATAATCCCTTGTGGCCTGGGTCGCGGACTTGGCCCCGTCGTCATAGAGCGGGCGGACCCCGGAATAGGTCCACACGATGTCCGCGGCCTCGATCGGCCTGACGAAGTATTCGGAGGCGACGCGGCGGAGGTAGTCGGCCTCCTCGTCCGTGCACTTGGCCTCCGACGGATCCTCGCGGTGATCCCGGTCGGTGGTGCCGATCAGGGTGTAGTCGTCCTCATAGGGGATCGCGAAGATGATCCGCCCGTCGGCGTTCTGGAAGATATAGGCGCGGTCATGATCGAAGAGCTTCTTCGTCACGATATGCGAGCCGCGCACCAGCCGGATATGGGCGGGCGAGTTCAGCCCGATCATCGCGCGCAGCACCTCGTCCACCCACGGCCCCGCGGCGTTGACCAGAGCGCGGGCGCGGATTTCGGAGGTCTCGCCGGTCGCCTCGTCGCGATGGGTCAGCCGCCACATGTCATCCTCGCGCACCGCGCCGACCAGGCGGGTGCGGGTGCGGATGTCGGCGCCGCGGTCGGCGGCGTCGCGGGCGTTGAGCGTCACCAGGCGGCTGTCCTGCACCCAGCAGTCGGAATATTCGAAGCCCTTTTTGAATTCGGGCTTCAGCGGCTTGCCGACCGCGGCCTCGCGCAGGTTGAGGGTGCGGGTGGCGGGCAGGATTTTGCGCCCGCCGAGATGGTCGTAGATGAAGAGGCCGAGCCGCAGCAGCCAGGCCGGGCGCAGGCCGGGCGAATGCGGCAGCACGAAGCGCAGCGGCCAGGAGATGTGGGGCATGGCGCGCAGCAGGGTCTCGCGTTCGATCAGCGCTTTGCGGACCAGGCCGAATTCGTAGAATTCCAGATAGCGCAGGCCGCCGTGGAACAGTTTGGTCGAGGCCGAGGAGGTGGCCTGGGCGAGGTCGCTCGCCTCGCACAGATGCACGCGCAGGCCGCGCCCGGCGGCGTCGCGGGCGATGCCGCAGCCGTTCACGCCGCCGCCGATGACGGCGAGGTCGTAGAGCGCGGCCGCGCCCGGTGACGCGCCCGGTGACGCGCCCGGTGGCGCGCCGGTGGCGTCGGTGTTGGCGTCGGGTCGCGCGGTCATGGCTTCGGCTCCTCGCGGCTGGGACGGTTGCAGAGGAACATGATGCGTCGGGGCGGTAAACCAAGCCCGTGACGAAGGATCGACGCAGGGGAGGGGTCAGGCGGCGGGGTCGAGCGGGGTGAGATGGGGGACCGGGGCCGCGAACACGGCCGCGAAATCCAGTCCCGCCAGCGCCATGCGCAGCGCCCGGATCACGCCGGCATGGGTGACGATCAGGGGCGCGGGGCGGCGGGCGGCCTCAGCCGCGGCCTCGGCGACGCGGGCCCGCATCCGCGCGAAGCTCTCGCCGCCCGGGGGGGCGAGGGTCTCGGGATCCTCGGCCCAGGGGTCGGATTCGGCGCGGGGGATCTCGGCCCAGGGCCGCCCCTCCCAGGCGCCGAAATCCAGCTCAAGCCAGCGCGGGTCGACCTCCAGCCTCAGCCCCAGCCCGTCTGCGAGGCGCCGCGCGGGGCCGAGGCAGCGCGGGGCGGGGGAGGCGATGAGGCTGCGGCGGTCGGCGAGAAGGGGGATCAGCGCATCCGCCCCCGCCTCCCATCCCGGCGCGAGCCCCGGGTCATGGCGCCCGTAGCAGAGCCCGGGCGGGGCGGCGACGGGCGGATGACGCAGGACCAGCAGGCCGGTCATGGGGCGAGCAGCGCCGCGAGGGTCGCCAGCGCCGCGATCTCGGCCGCCTGCTCGGCCGCGCCCAGCCCGTCGCCGGTATAGCCGCCGAGCCGCCGGACCAGCCAGCGCAGCACCAGCGCTCCGCCCGCCAGCCCCGCGACCAGCCCCGCGAGACCCGCCCACCCGGCCGCCGCCGCGCAGATCAGGGTCGCCATCCCCAGCGCCAGGGGCAGCGTCCAGGGGGCGAGCCCGCCGGCTACGGCGCCGGCCTTGCCCTCGGGCCGCGCATAGCGGGCGAAGCGGATGACGCCGACGACGGCGGCGCGCGCGGCGGCATGGCTCGCGACCAGGGCGGCGGCGCCTTCCGCCGGGCCCAGTCCGCTCAGGATCCCGGCGCGCAGCAGCAGGGTCATCACCAGGGCCGCCGCGCCATAGGCGCCGATGCGGCTGTCGCGCATGATCTCCAGCGCCCGCTCCCGCGTCATCCCGCCGCCGAGCCCGTCGAGCGTGTCGGCCAGCCCGTCCTCATGCAGCGCCCCGGTCAGCGCCAGCGACGCCGCCAGGGCCGCCGCCGCCGCCGCGAACGGCGCGAGCCCCGCCCAGAGCGCCCCCGCGAAGACCGCGCCCGACGCGAGCCCCACCGCCGCCCCCACCGCGGGATACCAGCGCGCCGCGCGGGCCATCATGTCGGGCGTGTGGCCCACCCAGGCGGGGATCGGAATGCGGGTGAGGAATTGCAGGGCGTAGAGCATCAGCCCGAGCTCCCGTCGCGCCGCGCCGCGAGGCGGCGGGGCGTCTTCGGGCGAGGAGGCGGGCGAAGGGGGCGGGGCGGCGTCCATCATGGTCCCGTCTTAGGCGGCGGCCGGGGCCGGCGCCAGACGCCCCGGCCAGAGCCGCCGCGCGATCAGAGCAGCGGCGCGAAAAGACGCGCCACCGGCGCCCCGTAGCGGATCAGCGGCCGGGCGTCGCGGCGGGGCGTGGTCTGGCGGGCCGAGCCCTCGAAATCCCTCGAAAGCATCGCCTCGACCGCCGCCGTCGCGCGCGGATCGAACAGGATCGCCGTGCACTCGAAATTCAGCCGGCACGAGCGGATGTCGAGGTTCACGCTGCCCACCGCGGCGAAGGCGTCGTCCACCAGCACCACCTTCTGGTGCATGAAGCCGGGGGCATGCAGGCGGATGTCGATGCCGACCTCGCGGATCTCGTCGAAATAGGCATGGGCGGCGAGCCAGACCACCAGGTTGTCGCGCTGGGCTGGCATGAGAATCCGCACCTCCACCCCGCGCAGGGCGGCGAGCTTGAGCGCGGCCAGCACCTCGGGATCCGGCACGAAATAGGGCGAGGCGATCCAGATCCGCCGGCGCGCCGCCCCGATGGCGTTGCAGAAGAAGAGCGTGCCGGTGGCCAGCGGGTCGGCGGGGCCGGGGGCGAGGATCAGGGCGTCGACCCCGTCGGGTTGCGCCGCGGGGGCCTCGGGCGCGTCCGGGCTATGGCCGCTCGCCCAGCGCCAGTCCTCGTTGAATACCATCTGCAGCTGCGCCGATGCGGGGCCTTTCAGCCGCAGATGGGTGTCGCGCCAGGGCCCGATCTCGGCCGAGCGGCCCATGTATTCGTCGCCCACGTTCAGCCCGCCGACGAAGGCGGTGTCGCCGTCCACCACCACGATCTTGCGATGATTGCGGAAGTTCATCTGGAACGGATGCTTGGGTCGGCGCCGGGTGTGAAAGCCGAAGATCTCCACCCCGCCGTCGCGCAGGGCCTGGGGATAGGCGGCGGGCAGGGCGTTGCAGCCGAACTCGTCGTAGAGCACCCGCACCGGCAGCCCGTCGGCCGCGCGCGCGATCAGCAGGTCCTTCAGCGCCCGCCCCAGCCGGTCGTCACGCAGCAGGTAGGATTGCACGAGGACCAGCCGCTTCGCCCCGCGGATCGCCTCGAAAATCGCCCCGAACGTGGCCTCGCCGTCGATCAGCAGCTCGAAGGCGTTGCCCGAGGTGACGGGCAGCGCCGCCAGCCGCTCGAACGCCCGCGTCGGGTCGCCCCGGTCGGCGGGGGCCTTCGCGCCGGGCTGCCCGGCGGGATCGGGGGCGGGGAGGGCCGCGTCGGGGGCGCCCTTGCGGTTGAAGCCGGGGCTGGCGCGCTGCGCCTCGCGCCGCGCGGTCAGGTAGCCGCGCATCCGCGGCTGGCCGAACAGCAGGAAGAACGGGACGGACATCAGCGGCACGAACAGCAGCGCCACCACCCAGCCCGCCGCGCCCTGCGGGGTGCGGGCGGTGTCGATGGCCCGCCAGGCGCACCAGGCGCCGAAGACATGCACGGCGAGCAGGAAACCCGCGGCGACCGAGGCGAAAAAGGCGCTCATGGCGAGGTCTCCGGCAGGGGGGAGAGGGGGGAGAGGGGGGCGGCGGGGGCGGGGTCGAAGTCGATCTCGGCCCAGACCGGCAGGTGGTCCGACGCCCGGCGCGAGACGGCCGAGACATGGACCCCCTGCGCCGCCAGCCGCCCCGGCGCGCCGATGAAGATCCGGTCCAGCGCCGTCACCGGCCGCGAGGCGTGGAACGAGCGGAGCGGCGGGACCGGGGTCAGCCGCTCGGCCAGCACGTCGATGCAGCCGCCCCGGACCCGGAAGGCGTTGAGGTCGCCGGCGAGGATTTCCGCGCGTGGCGCGCCGTTCTCGGCGTCCCTTGCCGCGGCCCGCTCCAGCTCGGTCAGGATGGCGCGGGCCTGCCGCCAGGTGGCAACGGGGCGTTCGTATTTTTCGCAAAGCGCCACCACACGCTGCACGAGGGCCGCGTTGGAGGGGGCAAGCCGCGTCTTGTCCAGACGCACGTTATCCTCCAGCCCGGT
>NZ_JBSRTQ010000196.1:0-6666 GCF_055129145.1 Albimonas sp.
TGGGACGCAGGGGCGCCGAGACGGAACCGCCGGGCGCCCCCGGTCCCGCGCGCCGCGGGCGCCCCGGTTCCGCCCGCGGGACGCCTTGCGCGGCGCCCGGTTCAGCCGGGCGCCGGTCAGGCCGGGTCGGCGGGCCGGGCGGTCATGTGCGGGGCCGCGGTCTCATAGGCCGCCGCCGCGCGCAGCACCTCGAGGTCGCCCCGCGCCCGACCCATCAGCTGCAGGCCCATCGGCAGCGCCGCGCCCGGGCCGCCCGCCGCCCCGAACCCGGCCGGCAGGCAGACCGTCGGCCGCCCCGACAGGCTCGCCGGCAGCACGCATTCCATCCAGCGGTGATAGGTGTCCATCTTCACCCCCGCGATCTCCGCCGGCCAGCGGTCCATCACCGGGAACGGCCAGAGCTGGGCGGAGGGCGCCGCCACCAGGTCGTAATCGGCGAACACCGTCTCCAGACACCGATGCCAGTCCGAGCGGGCGACGGAGGCCATGTGAACCTCGACCGCCGACATGGCGAGCCCGCGCTCGATCTCCCACACCGCCTCGGGCTTGAGCTGGGCGCGCCGCGCGGGATCGGCGTAGTCGGGCAGAGCGCCCATGGCGACCGACCAGGAGCGCAGGGTGATCCAGCTGTCCCAGATCTTCGCCCAGGGGAAATCGGGGACGAAGGGCGTGACCTCCGCCCCCAGCCCTTCGAAGATCTTCAGCGCGGCCTCGCAGGTGTCGAGCACGCCCGCCTCGGTCGGCCAGGTCCCGTTCCAGTCGCCGAGCCAGGCGATGCGCAGGCCCTTGGCCCAACCCTCCGGCGCCCCGGAGGCCACGCCCGGCGCGAATACGTCGCGCGCGCCGTAAGACAGCGGCGCGCTCGCCTCGTACCCTGCCATCGCGTCGAGCAGCAGGGCCACGTCGGCGACGGAACGCCCCATCGGCCCGTTGGTCGAGAGCTGGTGCAGGTAGACGTCCCCCTCCGCCCCGCCATTGGCGACCAGCCCGAAAGAGGGCCGGAAGCCGATCACGTTGTTCCACCCGGCCGGGTTGCGCAGGCTCCCCATCATGTCCGACCCGTCCGCCATCGGCAGCATCCGCAGCGCCAGCGCCGCCGCCGCCCCGCCCGACGACCCGCCCGCCGAGCGGGTCCGGTCCCACGGGTTGCGGGTCGGCCCGAACACCGGGTTGAGCGTGTGCGAGCCGAGCCCGAATTCCGGCGTGTTGGTCTTGCCCACGATCAGCGCGCCCGAGGCCCGCAGCCGGGCTGCCAGCGGCGCATCCGCCGTCGGCACGAAATCGGCGTAGAGCGGCGAGCCGCGGGTGGTGCGCAGCCCCTTGGTGGCGGTCAGGTCCTTGATGGCGATCGGCAGGCCATGCAGCAGGGGCAGGGGGCCGCCGGCCGCGATCGCCGCGTCGGCCTCCGCCGCTTCGGCGAGGCATTCGTCAGGATCGCGGCGCGAGACGATGGCGGTGACCGGCGCGTCGGTGACGTCGTTGACCGCCTCGATCCGGTCCAGATGGGCCTGCATGATCTCGACCGACGACACCTCGCGCGCGCGGAGCATGGCGGCGAGGCGGGCGGCCCCGGCCTCCAGGATCGGGGGGAGGTCGGTCATGGGCGGGGCTCCGGGTTCGGTTGCGATGGTCCGGACAATCCGGCGGCCGGCCGGCGGGGTCAAGGGGGCGGCGTCAGGTCTTCGCCGTCCGGCGCCGCCGCTCCCGCCAGGCGATGGTCAGCCCGGCCGCCACGATCAGCGGCGCGCCGGGGAAGAGCTTGTCGACCGGGCTCTCTCCGAAGATCAGCCAGCCGAGCGCGAGCGCGTAGAGCATCCCGAAATATTCGAACGGGGCGAGCGCCGGCGGCGAGGCCAGCCGGTAGGCGCCGACCAGGCAGATCACCCCCAGCCCCCCGCAGAGCCCGATGGCGAGGATCAGCCCCATGTCATGCCAGGAGGCGATGGCGGTGAAGCCGCCGGTTCCCATGGCGATGCCGAAGGCCCCGACCATCGCGGCCGAGGAGGCGTAGAGGTTCACCAGCGGCGTGGGCGCGTCGCGGTCGATCAGCGGCGCGCAGACCGAGGACGCCGCATAGCCCAGCGCCGCCCCGAGCGGCAGCAGCGACCAGACCTGAAACGCCTCCCGTCCCGGCTGCAGGATCAGCGCCACGCCGACGAAGCCGGTCAGCACCGCCCCCCAGCGCCACGCGCCCACCGGCGCCCCCATCAGCCCCCCCGACAGGGCGGTGACGAAAAGCGGCCCGGCGAAGACCAGGGTGGCGGCGGTGGCGAATTCCATGCGGCTGAGCGCGAGGTAATAGCAGAGCTGCGCCAGCGCCACGAACACCCCGCGCAGCAGCGCGAGCTTCCAGCGCTTCAGGCGGAACGGGCGGCCGCGGGCCTGCCAGTCGGGCGAGCTCCACAGGATCAGGAAGGCCGGGATCAGCCCCAGCAGATTGCGCCAGGCCGAGAGCTCGGAGGCCCCGTAGCGCCCGAGCAGCAGTTTCACCAGCGCGCCCATCAGGCTGAGCAGCAGCGCCCCGGTCAGCAGGATCGCCGCGGCGCGGAGCACGGAGCCGGAGGCCGGCGGGCCGCCGGGCGTCGCATCGGGTTTGGCGCCGGCCCCGGCCCAGGCGCGCGAGGCGGTGGCGGCGGGCAGGGCTTCGGGGATCGCAGCCGACAGGGCCTCGGGCGCGAGAGGCGCGGAAGGGGCGCGCGCGGCGCCGGCGCCGGCGCCGGGGGCGGACCCGCTCCGGGACGGGCGGGGCGGATCGATCTCGGACATGGTCGCTCCGCGTGCGGCTCCGGTCGGGCGGGACCAGACCTGCGCCCGGATCGGGTCTGGGTCAAGTCGGGGGGGTGCGCGCCCGGCCTCTGGAAGGGAAATTTGCGCCGAATCGAGAAAACCCCGCGGGGCTCATTTCCTATTAACCTTTCTGGTCGAGATTAACCTCGTGGACGCCACGATGGGCGGCGGCCACACTCCTCCCTGTCGAACTGGCCGCGCCTCCGGGCGCGGCTTTTTTCGTTGCCGCCGCCGCTTCAGGACGCGTCCGGTTGACAGAATCGCGCTCGACCGCCCGAAGTGTCAGGCAGCGCGGTTTTCGACTTGCCACCACGGGTTGTTTTTGGCAATCAGATTGTCGCCCTTGAGGGGGTGTCGCTGATAATGTCCAAAAATCACTGGCCCATTTTCGGAGAATCAGTATAGAAGCTTGATGAACCAAATCTGAATGGTCACGGAGTTGCGGATAAGGTGTCCAGACTTCCTGACAGAGTTGGTTGCGGTCGTCACGGTCTCGAGACAGTGTGTTTCGGACGCTGAGCGACCATATCGGACGCCATGTGGACTTGGCTACGCCGCGGCGGCAAGGCGGCGCAGCAGGTCCCATGGCTTAGGTCCCGCGGGCTTAGGGGAAGCCTGCGGGACCGCCGTGTTCCCTGAAACCTTCCGGGGTGCGGACGCCAGCGAGTATAGGGCGCCCCCCGGGTCGATCCAGGGACTGCGGATGGGATGCGATGCCGGGCGCTGGGGCTCGGCATCGCATCCCTGCGCGGCCCGGCGGTCCTGATCGCACGGCCCCTCCCCGCCACGTTCCCTTGCCCGGTCAAACGACCGCCCGGCCGGCGAGGCGTCTCAGACGCCCCGGTAGGGCGCCACATATTGCAGCGCCATGTCCCAGGGGAAGAAGATCCAGGTGTCCTGGCTGACCTCGGTGATGAAGGTGTCGACCATCGGCCGGCCCTTCGGCTTGGCGTAGACCGTGGCGAAATGGGCCTTGGGATAGAGATTGCGCACCAGTTCCAGCGTCTTGCCGGAATCGACCAGATCGTCGACCACCAGGATGCCCGAGCCGTCGCGCATCAGCTCCGCATCCGGGGCCTTGATCACCGAAGCCGCCGTCTGCGCCTGATGATCGTAGGACTTGACCGAAATCGTGTCGACCACCCGCAGATCCAGCTCGCGCGCCACGATGCAGGCCGGCACCATGCCGCCGCGGGTGATGGCGACGACGGCGCGCCAGGCCCCGCCCTCGCCCGGGCCCTGGTGATCCAGCCGCCAGGCCAGCGCCCGGCTGTCGCGATGGATCTGGTCCCAGCTCACATGGAACCCCTTTTCGTGGGGAAGACGGCTGTCATTGGGGCTCATGCTGCGGTTCTCCTGCGCCGGGCGATGGGCGTTGGTAGCGAAGCGCGCGGCGACGCTCAAGCGCCCCGAGCCGCGCGGGCCGGCTCAGCCCGCCGCCAGCCGCAGCCCGAGGCCGGCCATGCCGAGCCCGAACAGCGTCGCGGCGCGGAAGGCGTCGCCGAGCCCCACCCCCCAGCGCCGCCCACGGCCCGGCGCGGCGGCCGGAGCCCGCGGCGGTGCGGGTCACGGCCAGAAACCCCGGCCCGACGCTCATCGCGCCGACGAGGTCCGCCGCGGCGACGGGCGGGAGCTCCACGGCCGGGCGCGCCTGAGGGAGGAAACCGGCGGGTCTATTCGGCGACGGGCTTGCGGCCGACGGCCACGTCGATGTCGGGCGCGTCCTCGGCCTTCATGCCGACCACGTGATACCCGGCGTCCACATGGTGCGTCTCGCCGGTCACGCCCGAGCCGAGGTCGGACAGCAGATAGACGCCCGACTTGCCCACATCCTCGATGGTCACGTTGCGGCGCAGCGGCGAGTTCAGCTCGTTCCACTTGAGAATGTAGCGGAAATCGCCGATGCCCGAGGCCGCAAGCGTCTTGATCGGCCCGGCGGAGATGGCGTTGACCCGGATGTTCTTCGGGCCCAGATCCATCGCCATATAGCGCACCGACGCCTCGAGCGCAGCCTTGGCGACGCCCATGACGTTGTAATGCGGCATCACCCGCTCGGCCCCGTAATAGGTCAGGGTCAGCATCGAGCCGCCATCCGTCATCAGCTTTTCGGCGCGCTGGGCGACGGCGGTGAAGGAATAGACCGACACGTCCATGGTCAGCTTGAAGTTCGCATGGCTGGTGTCGACATAGCGGCCGCGCAGCTCGTTCTTGTCCGAAAAGCCGATGGCGTGGACCAGGAAGTCGAGCTTGCCCCACTTGGCCTCGATCTCGGCGAAGGCCGCGTCGATGGAGGCCGCATCGGTCACGTCGCAGGGCAGCACCAGATCGGAGCCGACGGAGGCCGCGAGCGGCCGCACGCGCTTGGCCAGCGCCTCGCCCTGATAGGTGAAGGCGAGCTCGGCGCCCTGCTCCGCGCAGGCCTTCGAGATGCCCCAGGCGAGGGACTTGTCGTTGGCCACGCCCATGATCAGGCCGCGCTTGCCCTGCATCAGACCGCCCATGTCACTGTCTCCCGCCCGTATCTGCGGCCCGCATGCCGGACCTCCGGCCCGCGCTTGCGCCGGCCCGTTCGCTCGGCCGAGCGTCTAAGCCATCCGCCGGCCCGCATCAAGGACAGGTCGCGGCGGCGCGGGCTCCGTCCCTGACGCCGGGGCTGCGGCGCCGCAGGGCGCGGCGGGGCGCGGGGTCGTGTGGGGGAGGTTGCGTGCGGTTCCGGGCGGCGCTGGCGAAGGGCGCGGGGCTCGGCTAGGCTCCCGCCCGTTCCCGCGCCGCGCCCCTGCCGGCCGGCGGGCCCGCCGATCCCGACCTGCGCCCTGACGGAGCCCCGGATGACCCTGTTCAGCCTCGACCAGCTTCACGCCGCCGCGGATCTCGTGCACCGCTTTGTGCCGCCGACCCCGCAATTCGCCTGGCCGCTGCTGGCCGCGCGGACCGGGGCCGAGGTCTGGGTGAAGCATGAGAACCAGACCCCCGCCGGCGCCTTCAAGCTGCGGGGCGGCGTGGTCTATCTGGAAGATCTGGCGACGGGCGGGACGGCCGTGCGCGGCATCGCCACGGCCACGCGGGGCAATCACGGCCAGTCGATCCCCTTCGCCGCGCGCCGGCACGGCATCCCGGTCAAGGTCTGGGTGCCGCATGGCAACTCGGTCGAGAAGAACGCCGCCGCCCGCGCCTGGGGGGCGGAGGTGATCGAGCACGGCCATGATTTCGAGGCGGCGCGAGCCGAGGCGATGCGGGTCGCCGCCGCCGAAGACCTGCACGCCATCGGCCCGTTCCATCCGCTGCTGGTGCGCGGCGTGGCGACCTATGCGCTGGAATTCTTCACCGCGCAGCCGGAGCTCGACGCGGTCTACGTGCCGATCGGCATGGGCTCGGGCGCCTGCGGGCTGATCACGGCGCGCGACGTGCTGGGACTGAGGACCGAGATCGTGGGCGTGGTGGCCGAAGCGGCCCCCGCCTACGCGCTGAGCTTCGAGGCGGGGCGGGTGGTCTCGACCGAGACCGCGCCGACCTTCGCCGACGGGGTCGCGTGCCGGGCGCCGTCGGAGGAGGCGCTGGCGGTGCTGGCCGCGGGCGCCGCGCGCATCGTGCGGGTGACCGAGGATGGCGTCGCGGAGGCGATGCGCGCCTTCCACGCCGACACCCACAACATGGCCGAAAGCGCCGGCGCCGTGGGCCTCGCCGGCCTGATGGCGGAGCGGGCGCGGATGCGCGGCAAGCGGGTCGGCGTGATCCTGTCGGGCGGCAATGTCGACGCCGCCCAATACGCCCGCGTGCTGGCCGGGGAGACGCCCAGGCCTTGAGGGAGGCGCCGGCGGCCGGGGGCGGGCGCCGCAACCGCCGTCGCGCGGGCGGCGCCGCGGAGATCGGAAGAGCGTC
>NZ_JBSRTQ010000197.1:0-6516 GCF_055129145.1 Albimonas sp.
GGCGCCCCCGCCGCCAAGGCGGGGAGGGCGCCGCGCAAGGGCCTCAGAGGCCGGCGCGGGTCCAGATGCTCTCGTCGATCTCGCCCTTCAGCTCGGGATATTCGGCGGCGTGGAACGTCGGCTCCTTCCCCGCCTTGCGCTGGGCGAAATAGTCCCTGGTCAGCTTGGTCACCGTGCCCGACAGCGCCAGGATCGCGATCAGGTTGATCGTGGCCATCAGCCCCATCGAGGCGTCGGCGGTGTTGAACACCGTCGCCACGCTCTGCACCGCGCCCCAGATCACCATCGCCAGCGCCGCAATCCGCAGGACCATGAACCCGGTCTTGCCGCCGAAGCCGAGGAAGATCATCGCGTTCTCCGCATAGGAGTAATTCCCGATGATCGAGGTGAAGGCGAAGAACAGGATGGCGATGGCGATGAACCACGCGCCGGCCGCGCCGATATGCGCCTCGAGCGCCGCCTGGGTCAGCTGGGTGCCGGTCACGCCCGAATCCGGGACCAGCGCCCCCGACAGCAGGATCATGATCGCCGTCGCCGTGCAGATCAGCAGCGTGTCGATGAAGACGCCGAGCGCCTGCACGAAGCCCTGGGAAGACGGATGGTGCGGATCGGGCGTCGCGCAGGCCGCGATGTTGGGGGCAGACCCCATGCCGGCCTCGTTCGAGAAGAGCCCCCGCTTCACCCCGTTGAGCATCGCCGCCATCACCCCGCCCGCGACGCCGCCGGCGGCCTCCTGCAGCCCGAAGGCGGACTTCACGATCAGCGCGAGGATGCCCGGCACCGCGCCGAGGTTCATCGCCACCACGATCAGCGCCAGCGCCAGGTAGATCACCGCCATGATCGGCACCACCAGCTCGGCCACCGAGGCGATCTGGCGGAGCCCGCCGAAGATCACCGCGCCCGCCACCGCCGCCACCACCACGCCGGTGGCGATCTTGGGCAGCCCGAACGCGCCCTGCATCGCATCGGCGATGGAATTGGCCTGCACCGCGTTGAACACCAGCCCGAAGGAGATGATCAGGCAGACCGAGAACACGCCCCCCAGCCAGGGCATCCGCAGCCCGCGGGCGATGTAGAAGGCGGGGCCGCCGCGATACATCCCCTCGTCGCCGCGGACCTTGTAGAGCTGGGCCAGCGTCGATTCCGCATAGGCCGTGGCCATGCCGACCAGCGCCACCATCCACATCCAGAAGATCGCGCCGGGCCCGCCGAGATAAAGCGCCACCGCGACGCCGGCGAGATTGCCGGTGCCGACCCGGCTCGCCAGCGAGATGGTCAGCGCCTGGAACGGCGAGATCCCCTCGGACCGGTCGGAGTCGCGCGCGCCGAGGATCACCCGGAACATCTCGGAGAAATGCAGGATCTGCGGCGCGCCGAGGCGGATGGTGAAGTAGATCCCCACCGCCAGCAGCCCGTAGATGAGGACGTATCCCCAGAAGATGGTGTTCAGAAATCCGATGATCGCATCCATGACGGGACCCCTCCTGCCCAGGCGCGGCGGGGTCGGATGCCCCGGCGCCGCGCCGCGCCGCTCCGCGGCCGGCCGGATCGCCGGGCGCCTTCCGACTATGGAGGGCTGGTCTCGCGCTGCAATGTGTTGATGATTTCTAAATAAAACTTAATGAAATCAGAGCGGGATGCGCCGCCGGGCCGCAGGCGGGGCGGGGGAGGCGGAGCGGGCAGGGGCCTCGACCGCAGGGCAGGGCGCGACG
Organism: Albimonas sp.; assembly: GCF_055129145.1. NCBI lineage: Bacteria > Pseudomonadati > Pseudomonadota > Alphaproteobacteria > Rhodobacterales > Paracoccaceae > Albimonas > Albimonas sp. The sequence goes on from NZ_JBSRTQ010000197.1 coordinate 1,713, forward strand.
CTCGACCCGTGACGACCCTGGCAAAGGGGCGACGCCCAAAGAAAGACGCCGCGCGGAGGTCCGCGCGGCGCCCATCGATTTCACCTCTCGGAAGATCGCGCCGTCAGGCGACGCTGCGCAGCGCGTGCGCCGGCTCTTCCCCGGCGGGGATGTCGGCGATGTCGCCCGACCCCGCCTCGGGACGCTCGATCAGCTCGGCATGCAGCGCGCGGATCGCGTCGTCCTGACGCTCGGCCGGGACCAGCAGCTGCACGTCGACGGCGCGGCCGTTGTCCTGCATCGCCAGCACCGGCACCGACGCCGCCTCCAGCGCCTGCAGGGACCGGCGCGCGACCGACAGCCCTTCGAGGTTGCGCCCGATGGCCGAGACCAGCGCCATCTTGCGCGCCCGCACCCGGGCCGAGGGGCAGGACGCGGTGATGTCGTTCTGCGCCCGCTTCACCAGCTTCAGCGAGGCGTCCACATAATGGGTCACGGTGTTGGCGTTGGAGCTTTTCGACACGATCCGCACCCGGTGCCGGGTCAGCGCCTCGAGGATGCGGGCGTCGTAGCCCTTCACCCCGACCATGTCCTGCTCGAACACCTCCAGCGACAGCACCGTCAGCCCGGTGACCATCTCGACCCGCGTCGCCCCGCCGTATTCGGCGTCGATCAGCGTGCCCGGATCGGCGGGCTCGAAGGCGTTGGTCACGCGCAGCGGGATGCCGGCCTGGCGCAGCGTCTTGGCGGCGCTGGGATGGATCGCCTCCATGCCCAGATTGGAAAGCTGGTCGGCCACGTCGTAATTGGTCCGGCCGAGCTTGCGCACCGCATGGGCGCCCACGACCTTGGGATCGGCCGAGGACAGGTGGAATTCCTTGTGCACGATCGCCTCCCGCGCCCGGGTGCGGGCGGCGAGACGCGAGAAGGTGACCTCGGAATAGCCGCGGTCGAATTCGCGCATCAGGCCTTCGCGGCACTGGGCGTAGCCGGTGACGATCGGCAGTTCGCGCGCGAGGTCGATGTCCTCGAAGCCGCGGTCGAGGCGTTCGTCGAGGTCGGGCTGGCTCTCGTCGCGCCAGCCGGTCAGGTCGACGAAGCGGGCGTTGACCCCGTGGCGGCGCAGAAGCGTGGCGGTGACGAAGGCGGAATGCGCCTCGCCCAACCCCGAGAGCAGCTCGCGGATGGTCATCATGTGTTCGTCGAGCTGGAAATGCCCGTAGGAGCAGAGGCGCTGCAGGTCGATCAGGCAGGAGCGCGCGCCCTCGATCCGCTCGCGCACGAAGTCGTCGGCGGCGCGGATGTCGGCCCTATCGTCGAGCACGGCGTTGTGGGCCTCGGACATGGCGCGGGAGACGGTGTTGAGCGCCTCGGACCAGCCGTGATCGTGGTCGGCGTTGGCGAAGAGCGAGTAGACGCCCGGCGCCCCGGATTTCTTGGCTTCCAACAGCAGGTCGGTGATGCCGGAATAGGCCGACACCACGAACACGCGGTTGTAGAGGTCATCCCCTTCGCGGTCGCCGATGAACAGCCCGGCGAGCAGCTCGTCCGAGCGGCTCATCGACGTGCCGCCGATCTTCTCGACCGTGTGCGCGCCAAGCGGCGCGTCGCTCGTGCTGCGGTTGGCGGCGATGGCGGGGGGGGAGTTCAAATCGTGGCGGGTCATGCCCAGGCCTCGTTCTTTTCTGCGGCGCCCGCCGGGTCTAACCGGCGGGCGCGAAAGGTCGCGAAGGAGAGCGGCGCGCTCAGGCGGCCTTCTCGTCCGCCGGCGCGTAGGAGCCGTCCTCGCGGTGGACCTCCGTGCCGGTCACGGGCGGGTTGAAGCAGCAGGCGAGCGTCAGCTCGGTCTTGGCGCGCAGGATGTGCTTGTCGTGCAGGTTCAGCGCATACATCACGCCGGGGGTGATCTCGTGGACCTCGCCGGTGGCCAGATCCTCGATCGAGCCTTCGCCCTTGGTGCACCACACCGCTTCGAAATGGTGCTTGTAGTGGAAGGTGTGCTCCGACCCCGCCTCGATGGTGGTGATGTGGAAGCTGAAGCCCATGCCGTCTTCGGCGAGCAGCAGGCGGGCGGACTTCCAGCGCTCGGCGCTCACCTCGCGCTCGGTGTTGCGGATCTTGTTGAAATCACGAACGATCATGTCGGTTCTCCTGGACTGTGAGGGGGGAGGGGGCGCGGACCGCGAGGCCCGGCGCCGCTCACTCCGCGGCGATGTCGATCTTCCGGGCGCCGACGCGGGCGGCGACGGCCGCCTCCACGATGTCGAGCCCGCGGGACAGAAGCTCCCGCTCGATGGTCAGGGGGGCGAGCACCTTGACCACTTCGTCATGGGCGCCCGAGGTCTCGATGATCAGACCCTTGTCGAAGCATTCGGCGCAGATCGCCGCGGCGAGCTCGCCGGAGCCCACGTCGATGCCCCGGAAGAAGCCGCGGCCCTTGAGATGCGCCTGCGGCAGCATCCCGGCGATGGCCTCCAGGCGATGCTCGAGGAAGGCGGATTTCTCCGCGATCTCGGCCTGGAAGGCGCCGTCGGCCCAGAATTTCTCGAGCGCGACGCGGGCGGTCACGAAGGCGTGGGAGTTGCCGCGGAAGGTGCCGTTATGCTCCGCCGGCTTCCAGATATCGAGCTCCGGCTTCAGCAGCAGGGCGGCGAAGGGCAGGCCGAAGCCGGACAGCGACTTCGCGAGCGGGATCATGTCCGGCTCCACATCCATCTCCTCGAACGAGAAGAACGTGCCGCAGCGCCCGCAGCCGGCCTGGATGTCGTCGAGGATCAAGAGGATCCCGTGGCGCTTGGCGATACGGCCGAGGCCCTCCAGCCATTCGCGGGACGCGGCGTTGAGGCCGCCCTCGCCCTGCACCGGCTCCACCAGGAAGGCGGCCGGCAGGTCGAGCCCCGAGGACGGGTTCTCGAGCATCGTCTCGAGCTGGGCGAGCGTGTCGGCGTCGGGCCCGAAAGCGCCCTCGAACGGCATCCGCGCCACGCCCGACAGCGCCATGCCGGCGCCGTTGCGCTTGCCGGCGTTGCCGGTGGCGGCGAGCGCGCCCAGCGTCATGCCATGAAAGCCGTTGGTGAAGGCGACGATGGTCTCGCGGCCGGTCACCTTGCGCGCCAGCTTCATCGCGGCCTCGACGGCGTTGGTGCCGGTCGGGCCGGTCATCATCACCTTGTGATCCATGCCGCGCGGCTCGAGGATCAGGCGCTCGAACGTCTCCAGGAACGCCTTCTTCGGGGCGGTGTGGAAGTCGAGCGCGTGGCCGATGCCGTCCTGGGTCAGGTGCTCGATCAGCGCCTGCTTCATGTCGGGATCGTTATGGCCGTAGTTCAGCGAGGAGCAGCCGGCGAGAAAGTCGATGTATTCGCGCCCGTCCTCGTCGGTGAGCGTGGCGTTGCGCGCGGTCGCGAAGCTGGCCGGGAAGGACCGGCAGTAGGAACGGGCTTCGGATTCGCGGCGGGCGTAGATGTCGGTGCTGTGGGAGGCGGTCATGATCGTCCTCTTGGGTCTGATCGGCGCTCCGTCGCCCGCGCGATCGAACGCGCAGGCGGAAGGCCACCGAAGCTGTCAGGCCTGCCTGGACGCGCCCGTGGTCGGGCGGCGGTCCGGGGCGGGCCGAGGGGGGCGCCTGGGCTCAGGCGGCGGCCTTGCGGCGGAGCGCGCCGAAGGGGCCGATCTCCACCATATGCTCGGTGTCGTGGCGGCCTTCGAAATGCTCGTCGCGCGTGAAATGCGGCTCGTTCTCGATCGGCGCGTCGCGGCGTTCGGCGAAGCGGCGGAACAGGGCCCAGCTCGCGGCGTTGGCGCGGGTGATGGTGGTGGTGATCCGGTCGACGTCCTTGCAGACGTCGCGCGCCAGGATGTCGTCCAGCATCCGCCCGGCGAGGCCCATGCCCCGCGCCTGCTCGGACACGGCCACCTGCCACACGAAAAGCGTGTCGGGGCGGTCGGGGACGATATAGGCGGAGATCCAGCCCAGAGCCTGGCCGTCGCGCTCGGCGAAGACGCAGGTTTCCGAGAAGTGGTCGCACTGCAGAAGATTGCAGTAGAGCGAGTTCCGGTCGAGCGGATGGCAGTCGCGGATGAGCTCCCATACGGCCGCGCCATCCGAGCTTTCGGGGCGGCGCAGGTCGGGAAGGTCGATCATGGCGGTGTCTCTGGGCATCGGTCCGTCGCGGTTGTTTCGGTTGACGTTCAATATATAGGGACCATGTGAGGTTTCAACACCGAAGCATCACCTGGCGTAAAAAAAGGCAGTTGACGAAAAATATGATGCTTCATAGTGATTTGGAGTCGAAAAATCTGGTCAATTCGACGTCAGGATGGTTCATGGTCCAAATTTCTCCCGATATGAGACGCCTGGAACCCCTTAGGAGGACGAACAATCTTCGCGCATCTTCCCCCCCCCGCCCAGAGGTCTAGAATGGCGACGCCGCCGAACCGCGCCGCGTCCCGAAGAGACCAGACCCCGATGCAGGACCGCCCGATGCAGGACAGACTGATCACCGCGCTCGTCGCCATGCGCCGGATCCTGCGCGCGACCGAGGCCTCGGCCCGGGCGCTGTCGCGCGAGACCGGGCTGACCACGCCGCAGCTGATGGTGCTCGAGCGGCTGCGCGGCGGGGCGGAGGCGACGCCGACCACGCTCGCCCAGTCGGTCGGCGTCGCCCAGGCCACCGCCACCGCGCTGATCGAGAAGCTGGAGGCGCGCGGCATGGTCCGCCGGCGCCGCGGCCAGAGCGACCGACGCCAGTACTGGCTGTCGCTGACCGATGCCGGCGACGCGGCCCTGCGGATTTCGCCCGATCCGCTGCAGCGCCGCTTCGCC